>NZ_JBHVKJ010000041.1:0-49815 GCF_042798275.1 Nocardioides sp. NPDC057767
CGACCACCGAGCACTCGGCGCTGGGGACCCGCTACGTCTACGACGCCTGCGCCGACCCGGTGGCGGTCCGGGCGCTGCTGGCGGCCGCGCTCACCGGCGCGACCCAGGAGCCGATGGACGTCTACGACCAGGGCCGCTTGGTCGAGCGTCGCGAGACGGTCGTCACCGCGACCGGCACCGGCTCGTGGACGCGCAACGCCGTGCCGCACTTCGACGGCCTCACCATCCGCTCCCACGGCGCCGAGTCGCGCGTCGAGGCCGGCAGCCACGTGGTCGTCGTGAAGCGGGTCGTCGACGGCTCCGAGGCCGACGGCACCGAGTCGATCCAGGTCACCTGGCCGGAGGGTGCCGGGACTCTGGTCGGCGTACGTCACCGCTGATCGCAGCGGCCGAGTCGGCTCCTCCTGACCAGAGCCCCCGCCGAGTCGGCGCGTCATGACGCGCCGACTCAGCGTTGCTGCAACGGTCTCCCGTCCTGTCTGTGAGCTCCCTGTGAGAGTCAGATGTTCAACGGGGCCTCCCGTAAGTCACGAGTCGGAAACATCCTCGTCCTGCACTTGACGCATTCGCAGGTGACGAGGCACATTGTCTCGATGTGAGCGTTCACATCTGTGATGTGACTCACCCGGGAGCCGGCCTGTGTGCTGGTCTCCGGCACCCCCGACAGCGGCGCGTCGGCCCACCGGCGTGGCCGTAGATGAAATGGAGCAGGTTAGTGCGCAAGGTACTCACCACGATCACCGCGGCGGCGCTTGCGCTCGGCCTGGCGGCATGCGGTGGCGGCGACGGCGGCGAGGGCGGCGACAAGGGCACCGTCGGTGTGGCCATGCCGACCAAGTCCTCGGAGCGCTGGATCGCAGACGGCAACAACATCAAGAAGCAGCTCGAGGCCGAGGGCTACAAGGTCGACCTCCAGTACGCCGAGGACGACATCCCGACCCAGGTCTCCCAGGTCGAGAACATGGTCACCAAGGGCGTCGACGTCCTCGTGGTCGCGGCCATCGACGGCACCGCGCTCGGCGAGGTGCTCGAGACCGCGGAGTCGCAGGACATCCCGATCATCAGCTACGACCGCCTCATCCGCGACACCGAGGCCGTCGACTACTACTCGACCTTCGACAACTTCCAGGTCGGCGTGCAGCAGGCCACCTCCCTCGTCGAGGGCCTGAAGGCCAAGGGCGAGGGTCCCTACAACGTCGAGCTCTTCGGTGGTTCGCCCGACGACAACAACGCCACCTTCTTCTGGGACGGCGCCATGTCGGTGCTCGAGCCGCTGATCAAGTCCGGCGAGATCGTCATCCCCTCCGGCCAGACGGAGTTCGACCAGGCCGCGATCCTGCGCTGGGACCCCGCCACCGCGCAGAAGCGCATGGAGGACATCCTCACCAAGACGTACGCCTCCAAGAAGGTCCAGGGCGTGCTCTCGCCCTACGACGGCCTCTCGCTCGGCATCATCGCCGCGCTCAAGGGCAACGGCTACACCACCGCCGACCTTCCGGTCGTCACCGGCCAGGACGCCGAGGTGCAGTCGGTGAAGTCGATCAACGCCGGTGAGCAGTACTCCACGATCTTCAAGGACACCCGCGAGCTCGCGAAGGTGACCGTCGACATGATCGTCGCCGTCGGTGCGGGAGAGGAGCCCGAGGTCAACGACACCGAGACCTACGACAACGGCAAGAAGGTCGTTCCGTCCTACCTCCTCGACCCGGTCGTGGTCACCAAGGACGACGTCACCAAGGTGCTCGTCGACTCCGACTACTACACCGCCGACGAGATCAAGTAGCACCCCGTACGCGGCGTGGGCCCGGGTCCCTCCGGACCGGGCCCACGCCGGCCCCTGGCCAGATAGCAGGAACCACATGAGCTCACCGATCCTGGAGATGCGCGGCATCACCAAGGAGTTCCCCGGCGTCAAGGCGCTCTCCGACGTCAACCTCGTCGTCAACCGCGGCGACATCCACGCGATCTGCGGTGAGAACGGCGCCGGCAAGAGCACCCTGATGAAGGTGCTCAGCGGGGTCTACCCCCACGGCACCTACAGCGGCGACATCGTCTTCGAGGGCGAGACCGCGAAGTTCGCCAACATCCGGCAGAGCGAAGCCGCCGGCATCGTGATCATCCACCAGGAGCTCGCCCTCATCCCCGAGCTCTCGATCGCGGAGAACATCTTCCTCGGCAACGAGACCGCCAAGCGCGGCATCATCGACTGGGGCCGCGCCAACCGCGATGCGATCGACCTGCTCGCCCGGGTCGGCCTGCGGGAGAACCCGCTGACCCCGGTGAAGAACCTCGGCATCGGCAAGCAGCAGCTCGTCGAGATCGCCAAGGCGCTCTCGAAGGAGGTCAAGCTGCTCATCCTCGACGAGCCGACCGCCGCCCTCAACGACGACGACTCCCAGCACCTTCTCGCGCTCCTGGAGGGGCTGAAGGAGAAGGGGATCACCTCGATCATGATCAGCCACAAGCTGAACGAGATCGAGCAGATCGCCGACGAGATCACCATCATCCGCGACGGCCAGAGCATCGAGACCCTCTCGGTCGCCGCCGGCGGCGTGGACGAGGACCGGATCATCCGCGGGATGGTCGGCCGTGACCTGGAGAACCGCTTCCCCGACCACACCCCCACCATCGGGGACGTGCTCTTCGAGGTGCGCGACTGGACCGTCATGCACCCGCAGGACAGCCACCGCGAGGTCATCCGTCAGGCCAACCTGTCGGTGCGAGCCGGGGAGATCGTCGGTATCGCCGGGATGATGGGCGCGGGACGTACGGAGCTGGCGCGGTCGATCTTCGGCCGCTCCTACGGCTCCCGGACCTCCGGCTCGCTGGTGCTGGAGGGCAAGGAGCTGCACCTCAACACGGTCCCCCAGGCGATCGAGGCCGGCATCGCGTACGTCTCGGAGGACCGCAAGGGCCTCGGGCTCAACCTCATCGACGACATCAAGACCTCGGTCACCGCGGCGGCGCTGAACAAGCTCCGGCGCGGGCTGGTCGTCGACGAGCACAAGGAGGTCGTGGTCGCCGAGGGCTACCGCAAGAACCTCAACATCAAGGCGCCGTCGATCACCGCCGGGGTCGGCAAGCTCTCCGGTGGCAACCAGCAGAAGGTGGTGCTGTCCAAGTGGATGTACACCGACCCCAAGCTGCTGATCCTCGACGAGCCGACCCGAGGCATCGACGTCGGTGCCAAGTACGAGATCTACGGGATCATCCAGGAGCTCGCCCGCAGCGGTCGCGGCGTACTGGTGATCTCCTCCGAGCTGCCCGAGCTGCTCGGTCTGTGTGATCGCATCTACACGCTCGCCGAGGGCGTGATCACCCATGAGTTCGACCGCTCAGAGGCCACCCAGGAGTCCCTGATGCGCTACATGACCGCGGACGCGAGGAAGTAACACCCGATGAATGCCCTGCTCAACACGCTGCGCGGGAACGTCCGCCAGTACGGGATGATCATCGCTCTGGCGGCGATCGTCATCCTCTTCCAGATCTCCACCGAGGGCGTGCTGCTCAAGCCGCTCAACGTCTCGAACCTGGTCGTCCAGAACGCCCAGATCCTGATCCTGGCCATCGGCATGGTGATCGTGATCGTGGCGCGCCACATCGACCTCTCGGTCGGCTCCGTGGCCGCCTTCGTGGGCGCAGCCTCGGCGATCATGATGACCCAGTACGACTTCCCGTGGTGGCTGGCCGTCTTCCTCGGCCTGCTGATCGGCACCGCCATCGGCGCCTGGCACGGCTTCTGGGTGGCGTACGTCGGGATCCCGGCGTTCATCGTCACGCTGGCCTCGATGCTGCTCTTCCGCGGTCTGACCCTGGTCGTCCTCAAGGGTGCGACCGTCGGTGGCCTGCCGGAGCAGTTCAAGGCGATCGGCAACGGCTTCCTGCCGGAGATCGGGCCGGACACCGGGTTCCACAACCTGACGCTTCTCATCGCCGTCGCCGCCGTCGCGGTGCTCATCGTGCTCGAGGTGCGGCGCCGGTCGGCTCAGGTCGCGTACAACTTCGACGTGCTGCCGTTCCCGCTCTTCGTGGTGAAGCTGGCGCTGCTGACGATCGTGATCATGTACTTCGCCTACCTGCTCGCCGACGCGCGCGGACTGCCGATCGTCGGTCTGATCCTCGGCGGCCTGATCGTGGTCTACACGTTCATCATGAACAAGACCGTCTTCGGTCGGCACGTCTACGCGATCGGCGGCAACGTCGACGCGGCGACGATGTCCGGCGTCAACACCAAGCGTGTCGACTTCCTGGTCATGATGAACATGGGCCTGCTCTCGGGCCTCGCGGGCCTGGTCACGACCGCCCGTCTGACCGCGGCCAATCCCAAGGCCGGTGTGAACTTCGAGCTCGACGCGATCGCCGCCGCCTTCATCGGTGGCGCGGCCGTCACCGGTGGTGTCGGCACCGTCGTCGGCGCGATCATCGGTGGTCTGGTCATGGGTGTCCTCAACAACGGCATGTCGCTGCTCGGTGTCTCCATCGACTGGCAGCAGGCCATCAAGGGCCTCGTGCTCCTGCTCGCCGTCGCTTTCGACGTGTGGAACAAGCGCCGCACCGCCGGCTCCGGTGGCGCCGGTGCCGAGTCCGCCGAGCCCAGCGCACCGCCGCCCGACAAGCTGGCCGAGGAGATCGAGGCCATGGAGGCCGAGCTCAGCGTCGACTCCAACGACTCGCCGAAAACCTGATCCATCCCTCCCTCCCCCACCCCGCGACCCCTGCCTCCTCCCGGGCAGGGGTCGCTGGGTTTTCGGGGTGGGTGGCTCGTGTAACACGCTGTTCGTAGGACTATTCGCCCTATGGGAACGACCGGATAGTCCTACGAACGACGTGTTACATCCCCGCGGCACCCGCTTTCGAGGACAGGTGTTGAATAGCGGGGTGGCAAACACCGCTCAGTGGCTCCAGGGAGCCCGTCCTCGCACACTCCCCGCGGCGCTCGCGCCGGTCATCGCCGGCACCGGAGTGGCTGCGTACGCCGGTGGGTTGGTCTGGTGGAAGGCGCTGCTCGCCCTCGTCGTGGCCCTCGCGCTGCAGGTCGCGGTCAACTACGCCAACGACTACTCCGACGGGATCCGGGGGACCGACGACGAGCGCGTGGGCCCGCTGCGGCTGACCGGCTCAGGGCTCGCCGCACCGTCTGCGGTCAAGCGGGCCGCGTTCATCGCGTTCGGGGTCGCCGCGGTGGCGGGGCTGGTGCTCGCGGTGACCTCCGCGTGGTGGCTGGTCGTGGTCGGGCTGGTCTGCATGATCGCCGCCTGGTACTACACCGGCGGCTCGCACCCCTACGGCTATGCCGGCCTGGGCGAGGTCATGGTCTTCGTCTTCTTCGGTCTCGTCGCGGTCGTCGGCACCACCTTCGTCCAGACGCAGACCTGGGAGTGGGGCGCGCTCTGGGCCGGCGTCGGCATCGGAGCGATCACCTCAGCCCTCCTCGTCGCCAACAACCTCCGCGACATCCCGGGCGACACCGAGTCCGGGAAGATCACTCTCGCCGTACGCCTCGGCGACGCCCGGACCCGCTGGCTCTACGTCGCGCTCGTGGTCGTCGCAGCCGCCTCGGTCGTGCTCGTGGCGCTGACGACGTCCTGGTGGGCGCTGCTCGGCCTCGGGTTCGTCGTGGTCGCAGCCCAGGGGGTGCGCACCGTCCTCGACCGCGCCAACCTCGGCCCGCGGCTCATCCCCGTCCTTCAGCAGACGGGGCTGGCCACGCTCGTGTGGGGGCTGCTCGTCGGCGTACCTCTGCTGTTCGCCTGAGCGCCTTCGGGGTGAGGTGTAACACGCTGTTCGTGGCACTATCCGGTCGTTCTGAACGGGCGAGTAGTCCTACGAACGACGTGTTACACCACCGATGGCCGGGCTCACGCCGCCTTCGGGCGACGTACGCGGAATCGTTCGAGGTCCGAGATGTCGGTGCCGAACGCTCGGCAGGTAGTCAGGTACTCGCGGGTCAGGCGGTCCTTGAGGTGGGCACGGTGGCGGCCGAACAGGTCGTGCCATTCGACGCGTGACATGCCGAGATGGAAACCATGGGCCCAGTCCTGTCGCGTCTTCTCCTCGGCCAAGACGTCGTCGACCGACCGGAGTGCCAGGCCGCCCTCGGCCGCGGGCACGTACTTGCTCCGGCCATCGAACTCGAAGAGGTGGCGGCCCACCCGGAGATCGAACCGAGCACTGCGTACGCCGTCCGTGATCTCGAACTGTGTCTCGATCCCCGTCAGCCCGAGCTCTTCGAGTACGTCGCGGGTAAGTGACTCCCCGACCGACTCGGCGCCCGGGTCGGAGAGGTCGATGGCCTCGATCGCCAGCCGGCGGTTGGGCCAATGTCTCATGTGGTCGAGGACCTCCCAGAGCTCGTCGAGGGATGCTCCCATCCTTCGGGCAGAGTCGACGGCTACGACCCCATACGGGCGGCCGTGCTCGCGCGCGATGTCGATCGCGGTGCGCGCGAGGCCGAGGACCTCGAACCCGTTCGCTCGGACCACCTGCCCATCGAGGTAGGGCGCGAGGTGGTGCTTCACGCCCCACTTGTTGTGAGTGCCGACGACCGGTTGACGAGTGACATGGGTCTGAGACTTCCGGGGGAGGAGGATGCCCATGTCGAGCTCGAGCGCAGCGGTGTCATGGCTTCGCACGAACGGGACGGTGATGGCCGCGCACGCGGCTCGGTCGAAAAGCCGTTGTCGGTCGGTGGGCAGCCTGATGCTCTCGACATAGGCACGTTCGGCGTACACACCCCGACGCACGACCGACCACTCTCCGTTCCGGACGTGGCGGTGGATCGTGTCGAGGTCGAGGCCTGATGCGAGAGCCTGACTGCGCGTGATGAGTCCATGGTGCGCAGCCATCACCGCTTGAATGCGTGGGTTCATGGGCTTCAGCCTGTTGCCAGGCGCCGACTCCTGGCGGCGTTCAGCGGCCCCCTGTGGATAACTCCGACACGACGTACGTCTGTGGATGGTCGCTGGCCCGAGCGGTGGGCCCGGACACGTGTAACACGCTGTTCGTAGGACTATCCGGTCGTTCCAATAGGGCGAGTAGTCCTACGAACGACGTGTTACAGCGGACCGTTCTCCCCGCGAGCAACTGCCCCGCGAACCCCTACGCCGGCTCGGGGACGGGCTGAGCCCGGCGTGCCAGATAGCGCTCCGCGGCACGGGCGGAGGGATGGATGGCAACAGCCGCGATGACGATGATCCCCGCGATGATGGCCCAGCCGAGGTTGCCGAGCTCCATCGCCAGGAATGTGTAGGCGGCGGGCGCCCAGACGGTGCCGAGAGTGTCGCCGACCTGGGCCGCGCCCTGGTAGTCACCGCGGTGCTCGGGATCGGAGAGATCGGCGATGAGGCCCCACTCACCGGCGGACTGGAAGAGCTCGGCGCCGGTGACGGTCACGTGGCCGATCCAGACGAGCGCGATCGTGAGAAGCCCGACGGTGTCGTGGGTGACCGCGATGATGGCGCAGGAGGCCAGGAAGCAGAGCGCTCCGCGCCGCTGCGCACGAAGCGACGTGGTCACGTCGGTCACCCCGCGAGCCGCGATGACCTGCAGTCCGACGGCCATGACCGTGTTCGTGCCGAAGAGCCACGCCAGCAGCACTCTGGGCGCGTCGGTCTCCTGGATCAGCCACAGTGGAATGACCACGTTGAGCAGGACCTGGTGAGTGGCGAGGACGCCGCCGAAGAACATCGTCGCGACGAATGCGTGGTTGCGCAGGGCGCCGAGGCGGTCGCGTACGTCCCTCTTCATGTCGCCGGGGGAGGCAGCGGCGGCGAGGCGGGGGAGGCGCGAGATCCAGTAGGCGTTCACCAGCAGCACCACGGCGGTCATCAACGGGATCGCCTTGATCAGGGTGTTGGAATCGGCGGCGAGGGCGAGGCCGCTGGCCAGAGCACCGAGCGTGTAGCCCACGTTGCGGGCGGCGCGCATGTAGGCGAACCCGCGCACCCGGGTCGCCGCGGGGAAGACCGAGATCCGGTAGGCGTCGCGGCCCGACCTCTGCCAGGAGGAGGCGAGCGCGAGGAGCACCTCGACGGCGACGTACGCGGCGAAGTTGCCGACGAGCACCCAGACACCGAACAGGATCGCCTGGAGAACGGCTCCGGCGATCCAGCTGAACCGGGTGCCGAGACGATCCGCGAGTCGGCCCAGGGGGACGGCGAACAAGAAGGTTGCGGCGCCCGCGATCGTGAGACCGAGGCCGACCTGTGCGGCGGAGAGGCCGACGATCTGGGTGAAGAAGACCGCCGAACCGGTGAGAAAGGTGCCTTCGGCGAAGGCCGACAGCACCGACTGGTACGACATCGCCCGGATGAGCGGGTCGTCTGAGAGGACCTTGTCCCTCAACCGGATGAAGTGAGGGGACACGTCGACTCCGAACTATCTTGGCATCGAGACAAGCGCAGTCTCGTCATCGCTTCGTCCGACGTCAAACAGTTATTCGTGCCGCTCGGTCCCCAAACCGGGCAGCGAGAAAAAAGGAGCCCATCGCGCCGGCACACGGGTGTCGGCGTAGGTGGCGGCCGAGGTCAGCGGGTGGAGCCCTCGATCGTGCCGATCACGCCGCCGAAGACGTCGGTGGTGACGCCCCAGATGCCGCCGGCGATGGCCGAGATCGTGCTGGTCAGTCCCTGCGGATCGGTGAACAGCCAGAACCCGACGAACAGTGCGCCGATGACGATGAAGATCTTCTTCTTGTCCATGTGAGCTCGTCCTCCCGAGAAATCCGATTGAATGTGGAGTGAATTCGCGAATCCGGACGCAAGCGCGCGAAACTCGCGAGGTTGCCCCGGGATATAGGTTCCCCGAAGTGAGCCTCCCCTCGCAAGAATTCGGCGAAGGAGACCACTGAGCGGGACAGTGTCGCGCCCAACGGTCCGGTGGGTGGCATGACCGCACGGTGAACCGAGTGGGCCGATGGTGCCTACGCGCGCGGTACAAGACGTGTCGTCAGGTGGAACGAGGTGCGCTGAGGCGGTCTGGCGACTACGCTCGTCTCACATGGCGGTGGCGTTTGTCCAGAAATGCCGATGCCCGGGAGTTAGCGTCAGCGCGCGGGAGGGGCGAGGCGCCTCCACCCACCGGTGCCGCATGGGGCTGCGCCGGACGGGACAATCGAATACTTCCGGACGCGTCCGGCAACCACACCTCACCTCGGGAAAGGGAGCAGAGCAATGGCACCGCACCAGTTGATTCAGAGTACGACCCAGGCCGCCGAGTACGGCACCGGTGGCCTGGCCGAGTGGATCACCGACAACATCATCACCCTCGTCGTCCTGATCTTGGGCGTCACGGTCCTGTGGGCTGCCCGCAGCGGCAACATCTCCAAGGCTGTCACGATCGTCGGTGGCCTGATCATCGGTCTCGGCGTCCTCGGCCTGGCCGTCGGCAACAACGCCACGGACCTCGGCACGTGGATGGCTGGTCTCTTCAAGGGGTGATCCCGGTCCCGTTAGCTAACCCAGGGAGGGATCTCGGGGATGAGGCTGCCTGACGACGACGAGCTGTACGAGGTCGACCAGACCTATCTCGGTCCCCCTCGTCGCTACATCGGGGAGATGCGCTACCGCACCATCTTCCTGTTCCTGGTGATCGCACCAGTGACGCTTGTGCTGCTGCGCAAGCTCGGTATGCCGGTGACGCTGCTCAGCATGGGACTGTGGCTGATCGGCGCCTCCTACCTCTCGATGAAGGCCTCCGACTACATCAGCTCGGAGAGCTCGGCCGGCGCCTGGCTGATGACCTTCTGGCACGAGCTGACGACGCCGCGCGTGGAGACCGGCGTCCAGTACGCAGGCGGGGCTGCGGTCGCCTTCCGTCACGCCACCAGCCCCCGAGGTGGCTGGGCCAAGGCGATGCGACGACCGGGCCGCCGGTTCGCGCAGCAGCCCGGAGCCACCTCGGAGCCGCAGATGCTGCAGGCGACCGTGGTCGCCTCGAAGCCGCGCACCCTGACGCCGCCGGTACGCGGCAAGGCGGCGCCCGTCCGACCGGTGATCGAGGCCAAGGTCGTCGACGAGCCGCTTCCCGCCCAGCTCACCGTGCAGCCCGCGGCCCAGCCCGCGGTCCGGCCCGTGCGCCAGCAACAATCCGGCGTACGTCCGGCGAAGGGCGGCTGGTCCAGCCGGCCGTCCTCCTCGCCGCGTGAGCCCCGGGACGTCCCGTGGAAGGGCGGTGCGCCGTGGCAGGCCCGCGAGGGAGTGAGCGCGCGCAGCGCGCAGCGTGAGCAGCCCGCGCCGCCCGCGGCTTCTCCCGCACCTCCGCCCCCGCCGACCAGCCCGTCGGCAACCCCGTCGACCCCGCCGGTGACCCCGTCAGCCCCGCCGGCCACTCCGCCGGCGCCGCCCACTGCGCCACCGCCGTCATCTCCGCCTCCGCCTCCGCCCACGCAGGCCCCCGCCGCCCACCAGCCCGTCCCGAAGCCGGCAGCCGAGGCCGCCGGCCAGGCAGCACCGAAGCCGGCCAGGCAGCCGCTGTCGCACGCGGTCAGGCCGGCCGTGGTGATCGCGCCGGAGCCGGGCTTCGACGACTTCGACGACTTCGACGACTTCGACGACCCTGACGGGTTCGACGACTTCGACGATGCGCCCTCGGGACATACGCGTCCCAGGGACAATCAGGACCAGCAGGCGCTGCCTGACGAGCGCCCGCAGAGCGTGGACGACTACCGCAAGCGCCTCAACGGCGACGACGCACCCAACGACGGAGGAACCGCATGAGGCGGCCGCGAACGGAGCGGGCCTACGGGCCTGGCTTCGAGAAGCCCAAGCCGGGACGCAAGAGCGTCTTCGGCCGGGGCGGCGACGACTCGAAGGGCGTCCATGAGCCCAGAGGTGACAAGTGGGCGCTGGAGGAGGTGCGCGGTCACCTGACCTTCACCGGCGACCGCATCATCGCCTGGTACCTCGCCGAGCCGCAGACATGGTCGTTCCGTGCCCACTCCGACCTCGAGGCGCTGATCACCGACCAGGCCAGCCAGCTGGCCGACCTGGTCGGCAACACGATCCACGGCCGGGTCACCACCCGTCCCTATCCCGTACGTCACTGGGCGCATGCCGCGTTCGCCAACGCTCCCGACCCGCAGCCAGGGTTCGAGGAGATGATGGCGCGCAACCAGGCCCACATGGCCGCCCACAGCCAGGCCGACAAGCTCGTCTACTACGGCGTCGACCTCGGCCGTCGCGATGCGACCGTGCGTACCCTGGCGAAGTTCTCAGCCAGCGCCGCCGAGCGGGAGATGGCCGCGATCAGCGAACGGCTCGACACGGTCAACCGGGTGATGTCGCGGCCGGGCTTCTCCGCACGGCCCGCGGTCGGTCACGACATGGAGTGGATGATCGCCCGTTCGCTCTCGCTGGGGGCCAAGATCCCCGTGCCGGAGCCGGGCGAGGCCCAGCAGAACTTCCTCGACACCGACGACATGGCCGAGTGGTTCGAGTCGGTCGCCTGGTCGGCCGAGCCGCTGGCGCCGACGGTGCAGGTCACCAGCAGCATCGGTGGTCGCCAGGAGACCAGCCACGTGTGCGTGCTGACCGTCTCCCGGATCGGCGACATCGAGGTCCCCGAGACCCACGCGCCGTGGATGGCGAAGACCGACGCGCTCGGCTTCCCGGTGGAGTGGTCCTTCCGGGTCGAGCCGCGCTCGCCGGAGGACGTCTCCCGTGAGATGGCGAGCCTGACCCGGCGTATCGACGGTCAGGTCAGCCACTGGTCCGAGGACCACGGCAAGCGGCCGCCCAAGCAGCTCTCCCGCCAGGCCGGCCGCGCTGCCGACGTCGAGGACGAGATGCGCTCGGAGTTCACCGGCCTGTCCACCCGGACCCGGGGCTGGTACCGGATCGCCGTCACCGGCCGCACCGAGGCCGAGGCGCTCGACAAGGCGCAGAAGGTCGTCGACCTCTACCGGCCGCAGATCAAGATCACCCGCCAGCTGGGGCAGTATCACCTGGCCCGCGAGTTCGTCCCGGGTGAGCCGCTCGCCTCGACCGCGCACGCCCGGAAGTTCCCGGTGCTCAAGGTCGCCGCCGGGCTTCCGGCGGTCACCGCGGAGGTCGGTGACAAGCGCGGTTTCTACCTCGGCGAGACCTCGGCGATGGCCTCGCGGGCGGTGCTGATGGACCCGTGGTACCTGACCGAGGTCATGGAGCAGGCCGGCCTGATCCCGCTCGTCGGCACGCCCGGTTCCGGAAAGTCGACGCTGATGGGCGTCGTCATCTACATGTCGATCCTGTCCGGCATCCACGGCGTCGCCATGGACCCGGCCGGCCGTCTGCAGCGGCTGATGACGCTGCCCGAGATCGGCGGCGGCATCTTCAACGGCCAGCAGGTGCCGGCCCGCGCTCGCAGCGTGGATGTCCTCGGCGGTCGCCCGGGAAGCCTGTCGCCGTACGCCGTCGTCCCCGATCCCAACCCCGAGCTGATCCGGGCCGAGGCGATGTCGGATCACGAGTTCGCCGATCGGCTCCACCGCGAGCGGTCGGCCGCCGTGCAGCAACGCCGCGACCTCACCGTCTCCGTGCTCCGCTCCTGCCTCCCGGTCGGGCTGGCCAACAACGAAGAGGTGCTCAAGCGCATCCGCGCCCGCGTGATGGAGGCGCAGGCGGATCGTGGTGCCGACACCTCGACGATCGTGAAGATGCTCTTCGAGGGCGACGGCGGCGACCAGGAGATCGCCCGCGAGCTCGCCGCCGCCCGCGAGCGCGAGCTCGGCCGGCTCTTCTTCGGCAACGACTTCCTCCAGTCCGACGAGGAGCTGAAGGGCACGCCGTTCACCTTCTACAACCTCAAGGGCCTCAACACCCCGCCCGAGCACGTGCCGCGGGAGGAGTGGAGCGCCGAGGAGCAGATGGCGCGCCCGATCATGACCCTCGCGGCCTGGTCCGCGCTCCACCTGATCTACCGCAGCGACCCCAACGAGCGGAAGCTGTTCGCGCTCGACGAGGCCCACGAGGTCACCCAGGCCTCCGGCGGCACCGGTCGCGCCCTGGTCCACAAGCTCTCCAGCGACTCCCGCAAGAACAACTGTGCCGCGCTGGTCTCCACCCAGAACGCCTCCGCGATCCTGGGCTCCGACATCAACAACTTCGTCGGGGCGGCCTTCGTGGGACGTACGCAGGACGAGACCGCGCAGCGCGACGCGCTCAAGCTGCTCGGCAAGCCCGAGGGTCTGGGCTACGAGTCGATCCTGGCGCGGCTCTCGCCACGCACCAGGCGCGGTGACGAGCAGCTGGGCTACCGGGAGTTCATCTACCGCGACGGCCTCGGTGGCGACACCGGCCACGGCGGCATGGAGATCATCAAGGTCACCCTCAACCACCACCCGGGTCTGCAGGAGGCGCTCAACACCACCGCCGACCCCACCCGCCGTGTCAGCCGCGCCATCGCTGGCGAGCCGGTCGACCACGCCAGGACCGAGCTCTCCGGGGACGGGATCGGCTGATGCCGTCGCGCCCCGCTCACCAGAGGACAGCCCTGCGCCGGAGGGCTGCTGCCCTCGTCGTACTCGTGGTTGCTCTCCTGTCCGTCGCCGGCCCGGCGGCGGCGGGTCCGAAGGGGATCGACATCCCGATCCCGTTCGATCCGACGGGTGGGCTCTCGGGTGTGAGCGATGCGTGCAACAACCTGGATGCGCCGATGCCGGCGTCTCCGTACGGGGACGGCAGCTTCATCGTGCGGATGACGGCGCTGGGGGCTGCGTCGAAGGTGGGCACGGAGCTCAACGATCCGGAGAAGATCAACGACGAGCTGGACCCGTTCCGCAACAAGGACGAGGTCTCGCTGGAGTCGGCCTACGGCACGTCTCCGCAGTGGTGGACCTATGACAACGGGTGCACGGGGCAGTTCGTGGCGGGTGCTGGGACCTCGATCGGCAACATCATGCTGGAGATCTCGGGGATCCTGCCGAACTGGTCGCATGCGCTGTTGAACGCGGTGATCGGCGAGAACTCCTTCCTGAAGGCGCTGGACGACCCGATCGTGGCGGCGAGCAAGGCGGTCACCGACGGGGTGTGGGCGCCGTGGGTGAGCGTGGTGCTGTTGCTGGTCGCGGCGACGGTGATGATCCGGGCGCGGGACGGCCGGTTCGCGCGGGCGGTGACGGCGGCCGGCTGGGCGCTGGGTGTGCTGGTGGTGACGTCGTGGCTGATCCAGTATCCGGTGGAGTCGACCAGGCTGGTCGATGACGGGGTGCGGTCGGCGACGGGGTTGATCGCGACCGGGTTCAACGACGGCAGGACGGTTCCGGGCGTCGGTGACGACAAGTTCGGCGAGACCGATGCGGTCAAGGCCGTGGACGGCCAGATGGACGAGGTGGTGCGTTCGACGCAGTACCGGACCTGGCTGGCGGGTGCGTTCGGCGACCCCGACTCGGCCACGGCGAAGACGTACGGGCCGCGGGTGTTCCGGTCGACGCACTTCTCGTGGCAGGAGTACGACGCGTATCGCAAGGACCCCAACGGTGAGGGCAAGAAGGTCCTGGAGGCCAAGCAGGACGCGTTCAAGGAGCATGCCGAGGCGGTCAAGAAGTCCGACCCGGTGGCGTACGAGTACTTCAAGGGTGAGCACTGGTCCCAGCGGGCGACCACGGCGCTGGTGAACCTCGTGGTCGTGGTGGTGGTGTGCGGGTTCCTGCTGGTCGCGGGGTTGGCGATCCTGCTCTCGTTCGCGTTGATCCGGTTGATCGTGCCGTTCGCGCCGGCGGCCGGGGTGCTGTTCATGCTGGACCACACCCGGGACGCTGCGGTGGCGATGCTCAAGCGGGTGGTGGGCCCGTTGGTGATGGGTCCGATCTACTTCCTGGTCGCGTTGTTGCTGCTGCGGCTGGACTCGGCGATCCTGACCTCGACGATGTGGTTCGTGCTCAAGCTGGGGCTGATCGCGGTGCTGACCGTGCTGGCCTGGCGACTCACCCGCCCCGCCGCCTACGGCATCCCGTTGCCCGGCATGGGCCGGCTCACCTCGATGCTCACCTCGTACGTCGGCGCCCGGACGGGCACCGAGGCCGGGGTCCGCGACGCGACCGCCGACCGACCGGGGGCCACGGGCGGTGCCCCTGCCGGGACCGGAGCGCTCTCCAGCCCCGGCGGGGTCTACATGCCCGGCCACGAGCTGACCGGCAACCGGCCGGCCATGATCGCCGAGCAGGTGCCCAACCAGGCACCGGTGACGGCCGCCGGAGCGCTGGGTGCCGGCTCGAGCGCGAGCACCGCAGCGGCGTACGCCCTGGGCTCCTCGATGAGCGGCAACGACGGTGAGCGCGTGGCCGGACAGTGGTTCGACTCGCGCTCCGCCGAGCGCGACGAGCCGTCCTACCGTGGCGAGTCGACGCCTGGACCCGCCGCGCAGGTCTACGTCAACGGCCGCTCCGAGGCGCCGAGCCCCGTCGATCACACCGCCTATGCCGACCGTGAGCCGGAGCCGCCGCGGCACTCACCGGTCGCGGAGGCCAACGTGGACTACGACGCGGACGGCAACCCGGTCTTCGTCATCTACTCACCGAACGGGAACCGCTCGGTACCCGTCGACAACGGTTCCAGCTGGGGGTCAGCCGAAGGAGGAGCCCGGTAGTGCGGTCGACAACGACGCGTGGTGTGCTGTGGGAGGTCATCGCGCCGGTGCTGAGGTGGCCCATGCGGTCGCCGTTCCGGTTCTTCTCGGTGGTCGTGGGCATCGTCTTCGTCATCTGGCTCATCGCCCAGTGGAGCGATGCCCCCGACGCAGAGCCGGCCGCGCAGCCCGAACGGGGCTCGGTGTCGGCCGAGCAGAGTCCCAGCGCGACCGGATCGCCGGCGCCCGTCCCGGACCCGCGGCCCTTGGCGACCAAGTTCGTCGCCGCCTGGGCCCGTCCCGACCTCACCACCGACCAGTGGTGGGAGGGGATCAACGCCGCCCGCCCGGATGAGTCGCTGGCCCAGGCCCTGGGCACGACCGACCCGGCGACCGTGCCGGCGACCAAGGTGGTCGGCGCCGCGAAGGTGCTCGAGCAGACCGACGGGGAGGCCCGGGTCGAGGTCACCACCGACGGCCCCAAGGTCATCGTCTACCTGACGCTGGTCGACAACGTCTGGTACGTCGCCAACATCCTTCCCGGCGGCTGACATGTGGATCTTCAAGGCGCGTCTGATCTGGGGAATCGTCACCGCGGTGGCCACGCTCGTCCTGGTGGTCGCCGGTGCCTTGGTGATCCTGATCGGCGGCCTGGCGAGCACCGAGCAGAGCAACCAGGACCAGGCCGAGTCCGGCTGTGTCGGGGGGACCAACGCGGTCCCGGTCGGCAACCTCGGGCCGGACGGTGAGATCCCCGAGGGCAGCATCGCCGGGTTCAACACCGAGCAGATCCAGAACGCCCGGACGATCGTGGCGGTCGGCAAGCAGTCCGGCGTGCCCGCCTACGGATGGGTGATCGCGCTCGCGACCGCGATGCAGGAGAGCACCCTGCGCAACCTCGACTACGGCGACCGTGACTCGGTCGGTCTCTTCCAGCAGCGCCCGGTCTCCGGGTGGGGCAGCGTCGCCGACATCATGAACCCGGTCAAGTCCGCCCAGGCGTTCTACGGCGTCGCCGCCCACACCGGCAACACCGGTCTCCTGGACATCCCGGGGTGGCGCAAGATGCAGGTCACCGCGGCCGCGCAGGCGGTGCAGCGGTCGGCGTTCCCGCTGGCGTACGCCCAGCACGAGGACGAGGCGCGGGCCCTTGTAGCCGCGCTCGCCGACGGGGTCACCGCCGCCGACCTGTCGGCCACCGCGACCGACGTGGCGTGCACGATCGGCATGGCCGGGATCAGCACCTCCGTCGTACGCCCCATCCAGGCCGGGCTCGCGATCGACAACAACAACTACGGCAACTCGGGCTCCAACTGGGCCAACATGCACACCGGCAACGACTACTCCTCGCCGTGCGGCACCCCGGTGCAGGCGGCCCACGGCGGCACCATCGTGATCGAGTCGGGCGGCGGTTGGGGCTGGTCGGGACGCTGGCTGGTGAAGGTGCAGACGGCGCCCGGCAACCTGACCACCTGGTACGGCCACATGCAGTCGCTCGCGGTCCGCGAGGGCCAGCTGGTCAAGGCCGGACAGGTCATCGGGCAGGTCGGCAGCGAGGGCAACTCGACCGGCTGCCACCTCCACTTCGAGGTGCACCCGCACGGCGGTGGCTACCTCCAGGACCAGGTCGACCCCGCGGCCTGGCTGACCAAGAACATCGGCAAGACCCTCCAGGCCACCAAGCAGGTCGCCGGGCTGCCGGGTGCGGGACAGATCGGCGCCTCCCCGGCGGCCGTCTCCGGCCCGCAGGTCCGCCTGGCGCAGGCCAACATCAAGGTCTCCCTGTCCCGCTCGAGATACCGCTCCGACCTGGCCGAGGTCATGAAGCACGGGCCCGACTTCGTCTCTCTGAACGAGGCGCAGTCACGGTCGGTCTCCGACATCTCGGTGCGCGGCTACGGCACCTATCGCGCCTCCTCGGACGAGTACGGCGCGCGCAGTCAGGCGCTCAGTCCGGTCGTCATGTGGCGCACCGACCGCTGGGTGGCGGTCGACAAGGGCACCGTCCAGCTCACCAAGCCGGTCACGGGGGTGAAGAACGACAACAGGTACGCCACCTGGGTGGTGCTTGCGAGCAGCGACGGCTCCGGACGGATCTCGGTGATCTCGACCCACACGATGACCTCACCGGCCAACAGCCCCCAGGCGCGTAAGGACGAGGCCCAGCGCGGCTTCGCGAAGCTCGCCGGGCTGGCGCAGGGCCTGCAGAAGTACGGTCCCGTCCTCGTCGCCGGCGACCTCAACTCCCCTTATCCGCGCAACGGCGGAGACGGGGATCCGTGGGGGCCGAAACCGCTGATGACCAAGGCCGGCATGACCTCCTCCTTCGAGGCCCTCGGTGCGCCCCCGCAGGGCTGGGCCACGCACGACGGCGGCGGCACCATCGACTGGCTCCTCGGTTCGAACGCGACCACGACCTCCACGCGGCACGCCACGTTCAAGCTCGAGTCCGACCACCACGGCCTGGTGGCCGACTTCAACATCCGCGGCCAGTAGCGGCTGCGGCACGTGTAACACGTCGTTCGTAGGACTACTCGCCCTGTCCGAACGACCGGATAGACCTACGAACAGCGTGTTACAGCCCACGAACCCCACCAGCCCGCCGCAGACCGACCTCCCCCAGGAGATAGCGTTGGGCGCATGAACGACGCGGTGGTACGGGCTGAGCGCACCGTCGCCGCGATGGCCGACTGGCTCGCCGGAGGCGGGCCGGAGCACTGGGTCGTGGAGACCTCGGGATCGACCGGCAAGCCGAAGCGGGTGATGCTGTCGCGCGCCGCGATGAAGGCGTCCGCAGCGGCGTCGGCACGCCGCGTCGGGGCGAGCGGGCAGTGGCTGCTGACCCTGCCCGATTCGTACGTCGCCGGAGCCAACGTGATCGCCCGCTCGCTGCTCGCGGGGTTCGAGCCGGTGATCGCCGCAGCCCATGAGACCTTCGCCGAGGCCGCGGCGGCGATGAAGCCGGGGCCGCGGTTCGTCTCGATGGTGCCGACCCAGCTGCACCGGATCGTCGAGTCCGGTGGCGACGATCTGGCCGCGCTGGCCGGGTTCCACACGCTGCTGCTCGGCGGTGGCCCGATCGACCCGGCGCTGCGCTCCCGGGCGGAGGAGGCCGGGATCAACGTCGTCGCCACCTACGGCTCGGCCGAGACCTGCGGCGGGTGCGTCTACGACGCGATGCCGCTGGACGGCGTCGGAATCGCGATCGGCACCGACGGCCGGGTCCGGATCAGCGGACCGACGCTCTTCGACGGCTATCAGGACGACCCGGCGCAGACGGCGGCGGCGCTGGTGGACGGCTGGTTCCTCACCTCCGACGCCGGCACCCTCGACGAGGACGGCCGGCTCCGGATCCTCGGCCGTCTCGACGACATGGTGATCACCGGCGGCGTGAAGGTGCCGGCCGCGCTCGTCGCCAGGAGGCTCCGTGAGCACCCGGCGGTCGTGTCCGCAGAGGCGCTCGGCATCCCCGACGAGGAGTGGGGCCAGCGCCTGATCGCCTTCGTCGTCGGCGACATCGACGCCGGCATCGCTCGCGAGTGGGTAGCCGCGGAGCACCCGCGCTCCTGGGCGCCGCGACAGGTCGTCACGCTCGAGGAGATCCCGCTCCTGGCCAACGGGAAGCCCGACCGGCAGGCCCTGCTCGCGCTGGCCACGAGCGACGAGGTGGAGCGATGACCGACCTGCACGTCTACTCCCTCCCGATGACCACCCGCTTCCGTGGGATCACCGAACGTGAGGGGATCGTTTTCGAGGGTGCCGGGGGATGGGGCGAGTGGTCGCCGTTCCTCGACTACGACACCCCGGAGATCGAGCCCTGGCTGCGCTGCGCCGAGGAGGCGGCCGCGGGGGACTGGCCGTCGCCGCTCCGAGAGTCGGTGCCCGTCAATGCGACGGTGCCCGCCGTCGGGCCGGAGCGCGCCCACGAGATCGTGGCCCGCTCGGGATGCGCGACCGCCAAGGTGAAGGTCGCCGACCCGGGCCAGAGCCTGGCCGACGACATCGCCCGCGTCGAGGCCGTCCGGGACGCCCTCGGCCCCGCGGGCAAGGTGCGCATCGACGTCAACGGCCTCTGGACGGTTGATGAGGCGTTGGCCTCGATCAAGGTCCTGGACCGGGCCGCGGGCGGGCTCGAGTACGTCGAGCAGCCCTGCTCCACGGTCGAGGAGCTCGCCGACGTACGCCGCAAGGTGGACGTCCCGATCGCCGCGGACGAGTCCATCCGGCGGGCCACGGACCCCTACCGCGTACGCGACCTCGAGGCTGCCGACGTGGCCGTGCTGAAGGTGCAGCCGCTGGGCGGCGTACGCGCCTGCCTGCGGATCGCCGAGGACATCGGGCTGCCGTGCGTGGTCTCCTCGGCCCTGGAGACCTCGGTCGGTATGGCTGCCGGGATCGCACTCGCGGCGGCGCTGCCGGAGCTGCCCTACGCGTGCGGACTGGGCACGGTCTCGATGTTCACCGAGGACATCGCCGCCGAGCCGCTGCTGCCCGCCGGCGGGGTGCTGCCGGTGCTCCCGGCCTCGCCGCCGCCCGCGCGCCTCCTCGCCGAGCCCGCGCTGCACGCGGACGCGGAGCGTACGGAATTCTGGCGCCGGCGCCTGGCCGACGTCCTCGCTTACCGGGAGACGCTCCGATGAACGCGGCACTTTCCCGCCATGGCGGGGAGATGCGCGGTCTCCGTGGCGCTACAGGCGGCACAATCCCGCCAAGGCGGGAAACTGCCCCTGCCGCCATCCCGTCTCATGAGAGGAGCCCGAGTGCCTACGGCTACTGAGCTCGCCCGCGCGGTCGTCACCGCGCTCATCGAGGCTCGGACCACCGACGTCGTCGTCGCACCGGGATCGCGCAATGCGCCGCTCTCGTTCGCGGTCCACGACGCCGCACGGGCGGGCCTGCTGCGCCTGCATACCCGGATCGACGAGCGCTCGGCCGGCTTCTTCGCGCTCGGCCTGACCAAGGTCGGCTCGCGAGCGGCGGTGATGTGCACCTCCGGCACCGCGGTCGCCAACCTGCACCCGGCGGTGCTCGAGGCGGCCCATGCCGGTGTACCGCTGGCCGTCGTCACCGCCGACCGTCCCGCGCGGCTGCGGGAGACCGGCGCCAACCAGGTCACCGACCAGGTCGGCATCTTCGGGAGTTTGGTGGAGACCGTCGACCTGGACGAGGCCCCGGACGAGAACACCGTCGAGGCGCTCGACTCCGCGCGCGGTCCGGTCCACTGGAACATCCAGCTCGACGTCCCGTTGACCCCGCCGGATCGTTGGGAGCCAGGAAAGATCGCGGCCCGCCCGGAGCCGCGACGCCCCGAGCTGATGATCCACGAGTCGATCCCGACGGGAGCCGGGACGCCGCTGACGGTCGTCGTCGCCGGCGACGACGCCGGCCCGCCGTCCCGGATCCTCGCCCAGGACGGCGGCTGGCCGCTGCTCGCCGAGCCCTCCTCCGGTGCCCGCACGGGTGACAACGCCCTGCGCTCCTACCGACTGCTGCTCGAGTCACCGCTCGCCGAGCGGATCGAGCGGGTCGTCGTCTACGGTCACCCGACCCTCTCCCGGCCGGTCACCAACCTGCTCGCCCGCGCCGACGTCGAGATCATCGCGGCCCCGGTCGAGGGTGTCTGGTCCGCGCGCCCGTTCCGGGTCGACCGCACGATCCGCACCCGGCTTCACGTCGACGGCACTCCGGACACCGCGTGGCTGGAGGAGTGGCGCTCAGCGGATCGCGAGGTCAGCCGCCAGGTGGACCGGCTGCTCCACGAGCAGCAGGAGATGACGGCGTACGACGTCTCCGCCTGTGTCGCCCGCGCTCTGCCCGACGGCGGGCTGCTGGTGCTGGGCCCCTCGAACCCCGTACGCGACCTCGACCTGATGATGCGGCCCAACCGTGTCGGCGGGCGACGGAAGGTGATCGCCAACCGTGGCCTGGCCGGCATCGACGGCATCGTCTCGACCGCGGTCGGCGCCGCCGTCGGCCGGTCGTCGTCGACGCGCGCGCTCGCACTGATGGGCGACGTCACCTTCCTCCACGACTCCGGCGGTCTCCTGCTCGGCCCGGAGGAGGCCCGCCCCGACCTGACCATCGTCGTCGCCAACGACGACGGCGGCTCGATCTTCGCCTCGCTGGAGCAGGGCGCCGACGAGTACTCCGACAGGTTCGAGCGCCTCTTCGGCACGCCGCACGGCACCTCGCTGGAGGCCCTCTGCGCCGCCCACCGCATCCCGCACCTCGCGGTCACCTCCGTCCCCGAGCTCGAGGCCGCCCTCGCCTCCCCGAACGGCGGTATCGAGGTCGTCGAGGCCGCGGTCTCCCGCGGCGGCCGCAGGGAGCTCGACCTCGCCATCCGGGCCCTGGCTCGTTCCTGAGCCGGCGGCGCGGTCGGTCATGGCACAGTGTGCGCGTGACCGAACAGCCACAGTGGCCGGGCGTGGTGCCCTACGTCGACTACTACACCGGCGCCAAGCGCATCCTGGTGCTCCACCTGACCAGCGGAAACAAGATGCTCGCGAACAACCCGGGCAAGCTGCCGCCGATAGCGAGCATCGACGGAAGGCAGTACGTCGTCTACTGGGGGACGGTCTCCTTCGAGATCCCCGCCGAGCGGGCCTGCCACGTCAGCGTCCACGTCGAGGGCAACTACGTCCAGCAGGCCGCCACGATCCTGCTCTCGCCCGGAGCCGAGCAGGTGCAGCTGACGTACGCGACCCACTACACCTCCGGCGTCGGCTCCTTGACGCTGTCCTGAGTCAGGCCCGCCAGTACGGATCCCGGCCGATGAAGCCGAGGAGCTGCTCCTGGGGCGAGGCGTCGGCAGGCACCTCGACCCGGGGACCGAACTGGCCCGAGGCGCGCATGGCGTCCTCCATGGCGGCCGCGCCGACCAGCATCGCTGCGGAGCGCTCGGCGCCGAGGTCGAAGTCGCGCCCGAGGGCCCGGGACAGGTCCCAGGAGTGCATCCAGATGTCGGGGGTGTAGATCTCCGAGAGCGCGACGTCGAGCGGCTTGTCGCCCATGTGCGGGTTGGAGACCATCCGGTCGGCGGGATCGTCGAAGAGGGCCTGTACGTCGGCGGTGTGGGCCTTCCAGGCGCCGACCGGGTCCGCGGCGACGTCGAGCGGCGTCAGGTCGGTCCCGGCGGATCCGTTCAGGAACCCTCGCGACCATTCGACCAGGTGGGCGACCACGTCGAGCGCCGTCCAGTCCGCGACGGGCGAGGGTCGCGACCAGTCCGACGGCGAGGCGCTGCCGACGAGCTCGGCGAACCGCCCCGCGTCGTACGCGTGCTGCTGAGCCGGTGTCATGCCAGCTCCGCCAGGAGCTCGTCGAGCTGCTCGTAGCCCTGGACCACGCCCTTGTCCATGCCGCTGGCCATGATGGCGGCCTGGGTCTCGAAGGACTCCACGACGCTGAGGCCGGTCAGCCGGGTGCGGCCGCCGGGGAGCGGCTCGAAGGTGAGGTATTCCAGCGACGCTCCGTCGGGCGCGCCGCGCCAGGTGAAGGTCTGCACGATGCGCTCGTTCTCGCGCACCTCGTGGAAGCTGCCGAAGAACTGGGTGAACTCGTCACCGTCGCGCTCGGCCGAGTAGGCCCACGAGCCGCCGGTGCGGAAGTCCCACGTGGTGATGTTCATACCGACGTCGCGCGGGCCGAGCCACTTGGCGTACAGCTCCTTGTCGGCGTGAGCGCGGAAGACGAGCTCCGGGGGAGCGTCGAACTCGCGGACGATGGTGATCGTCGGGGCCTCCTTGGAGGCCTCGATCGTGGTCTCGTGCTTCGTGGTGGTCATGATGCGTCCTCTTCTCGGGCTGGTTCTCGGGCTGGTTGGTCTTCCTGCATCTCGGCGAGCAGCGCGTCCAAGCGTCGGTAGCGCTCTTCGGCCTGCTGTTGGTATCGCTCGATCCATTTGGTCATGAGGTCGAACACCTCCGCTTCGAGGCGGACGGGCGCGCGGCGTGACTCCCGGCTCACCAGGCCGGCGTCCTCGAGCACCTTGAGGTGCTTGGAGACCGCCTGGAGGCTGACGTCGTAGGGCGCCGCCAGCTCGCCGACGGTCGCGTCGGCCGACGAGAGCCGGGCGATCAGGTCGCGCCGGGTCGGGTCCGCCAGTGCCGCAAAGACTCGGGAGAGTCTGTCCTCGCTCATCCGTCACTC
The DNA here is from genome assembly GCF_042798275.1 of Nocardioides sp. NPDC057767. NCBI lineage: Bacteria > Bacillati > Actinomycetota > Actinomycetes > Propionibacteriales > Nocardioidaceae > Nocardioides > Nocardioides sp. NPDC057767. The sequence continues at coordinate 23,692 of NZ_JBHVKJ010000041.1, forward strand.
CTCAACCATTTGGTTGATAACGACGTTAGGTCGCTGCGTACGGCTTTGTCAACCATTTGGTTGAGTAACTTGCTTACCGGAAAACATTCCCCGGGGGACATGGGTTGCGGCACCATGTTTTCCCAGTGCAGTCCTCCTCGGGCCTGTTTGTCTCGGGCTCCGATTCGACAGGAAAGGCGTAGCCCCATGAGTCCTTCGCGCCGTAGATCCATGAGAGTGACCGCGTTGACCGCCGGTCTCCTCCTCGCCATCTCCCTCTCCCCGACCCAGTCCGCCGCCGGCGCCGCCGAGAAGGACGACCGACATCTCACCCAGAAGGCGAGGTCCCACGGGGTCACGTTGGAGCACGGGGCGTACGTCGGCTGGTCGACGCCCGGCTCGCACGCCGAGGGTGGCACCCCGCAGGAGCAGCCGATCACGGCCCAGGCGTCCGTGGCGGGCATCGACGTCTCCGGTCACCAGGGCAACGTCGACTGGGCCTACTGGTGGGGCCAGGGCAAGCGGTTCGCCTACATCAAGGCGACCGAGGGCACCTACTACCGCAACAGCACCTACTTCCCGCAGCAGTACAACGGCTCCTACAACCAGGGCTTCATCCGCGGCGCCTACCACTTCGCCAACCCCTCCGACTCCGGCGGTGCGGCGCAGGCCGACTACTTCGTCAACAACGGCGGCGGCTGGTCGGCCGACGGGAAGACGCTGCCGGGCGTGCTCGACATCGAGTACAACCCCTACAGCGGCGGCACCTGCTACGGCCTCTCGCAGGCGTCGATGCGCTCCTGGATCGCGGCCTTCCTGGACCGCTACCGCTATCGCACCGGCCGCGACGCGGTCATCTACACGACCACCGACTGGTGGACGACCTGCACCGGCAACACCTCGCAGTTCGCCAGCGCCCACCCGCTCTGGATCGCGCGCTACGCCAGCACGCCCGGCACCCTGCCGGCCGGATGGGGCTACTACACCTTCTGGCAGTACACCTCGTCACCGCTGGACCAGAACACGTTCAACGGCGCGTACGAACGCCTGCAGGCGCTCGCGCTGGGGTGATCCCTCTGGGTGACCCCGGTCCTCACAGGCCCAGCTGGGACTTCCAGGAGCCGAGGACCGGGGTCCACTCGAAGATCCGGCGCTCCTTGATCAGCCCGACCGCGAGGAACGGGTCGTCGTCGACGACCGCCTCGACCGTGGCGATGTCGCCCTCGAAGACGAGCAGGCCGGAGCCGTCGGAGGTGGGGCCGGAGAGGACCAGGTCGTCCTGGCTCGCCAGGAACCCACGATGGGCGTCGAGGTGCTCGGCGCGTACGTCGGGGAGGTCGTTGTAGGCGTACAGGACTGCGACGAGGGCCATCAGAGGTCGGCCCCGTCCGCGAGACGTACGTAGCCGCGCTCGGCCGGGATCAGGTTGGCCGCCTGGGTGTCGAAGACCCCGGAGCCGAACTCGGAGTAGACCCGGTCGTGGATCGCGACGGTCCGGGAGGCGCCGACCTCGCGGGCGAAGTCGATCAGCTCGGCCGATCGGGCCCACGGCGCCGAGACCGGCAGGAAGAGTACGTCCACGGCCTGGCCGGGACCGTCGAGTGCGTCGCCCGGGTGGAAGATCTTGGTGTCCCCGGCCTGGATCAGGTAGCCGGAGTTGTCGAAGTGGGGCATGTCGGCGTGGATGACCGCGTGCTTCTCGTTGACCGCGGTGACCGGGAGCCCGGCGACGAAGGACTCGCCCGGCTTCACCACCATGGTCCGCTCGTGGACCGCGGGAGCACCCTTCTGGATCTGTGCCGCGACCGCGCCGATGGTGTAGACGGGTGCGTCGCTGCCCTCGAGGAGCGCCGGGCTGTAGTGGTCGGGGTGCTCGTGGGTGATCAGCACCGCCGTCGCGCCGTCCAACGCCTCGGGCTGCGCGAACACGCCCGGGTCGACGACCACCACCGCCCCGTCGTGCTCGATCCGGACACAGGAATGGCCGAACTTCGTGATCCTCATGCCGCCGAATCTATCGCGGGTGGGTCAGACGTCGGAGCGGACCATGTTGGCGAGCCACAGGCCGAGGAAGGCGGGGAGGAGTACGCCCCAGCCCATCTGCACGGCCGAGTCCTCCGGCAGCGCGACCACGCCGATCATGGCGAGGGCGCTCGGCAGCGCGCCCGACACGATGGCGATGCTCGTCTCGGCGGCGGGGTGGTTGCTCCGGGAGTAGGCGAGATAGAGGCCCATCGCCCCGGCCGCCACGGCGTAGAGGATCGTCAGCACCGCGGCGACGACCAGCAGCTTGTAGGCGCCCGGGGCGTCGTCGGGACGGTCGCCCAGCCACGCGATCGCCGACCAGAACCCGAAGCTGTCACCGTCCTCGCCGTCGTCGTGGACGATCCGGTAGGCCGGCACCGAGATCATCGCGACGATCAGGACCGGAACCACGAGCAGCTGCGTGCGTGCCAGCCGGTCGGCGGTCTCCTCTCCTTCGCGCAGGGCTGTGCGGATGAGGCCGTCCGAGTTCTCCATGAACGGAGGTTAGGACAGTGCGTCGCGGATCGGGACGAACTTGGCCTGGGTCTCGGCCAGCTCGGTCTCCGGGTCGGAGCCGGCCACGATGCCGCACCCGGCGAAGAGGCGGGCGGTGCGGTCGTCGATCATCTCTGCCGAGCGCAGCGCGATGCCCCACTCGCCGTCGCCGGAGGCGTCCATCCAGCCGACCGGCCCGGCGTAGCGGGCGCGCTCCATCGACTCGATCTCGGCGATGAGCGCGACGGCGTCCTCACGCGGCGTGCCGCCGACCGCGGCCGAGGGGTGCAGCGCGGCGGCCAGGTCGAGCGAGCTCACCCCGTCGCTGGCCACGCCGGTGATGTCGGTGGCCAGGTGCATCACGTTGGGGAGCTTGAGCACGAACGGCGCGTCGGGCACGTTCATCGAGGAGCAGTGCGGTTCCAGGGCGTCGGCGACCGACCTGGCGGCGTACTCGTGCTCCTCGAGGTTCTTCGACGACTCCGCCAGCGAGGCGGCGAGAGCATGGTCGAAGTCCTCCTCGCCGGTGGGCCAGATCGTGCCGGCCAGGACGCGGGAGGTGACCAGGCCGCGCTCTCGGCGCACGAGCAGCTCGGGGGTCGCGCCGAAGAGGTCGTCGACGTGGAACGTCCAGCACGTCGGGTACGCATCGGCCAGCCGCCGCAGCACGGCGCGGATGTCGATCGGTGCGTTGGCCGCGGCCAGCAGGTCGCGGGCGAGGACGACCTTGTCGAGGTCGCCGTGCTGGAGCCGGGAGACGGCGTCGGCGACGATCCGCATCCAGTGCTCACCGTCGACGTAGGCATCGGCGAAGACGACGTCGCGCGGCGCCTCAGGGTCCGGCGCCGGAGCCAGCGCGGGAGGCGGCGTGGCGGCCGGTCCCACGGTCGTCACCCAGGCGGTGTCGCCGCGCTTGCCGACGACGACCGCGGGCACCTTGAGCACGGAGAATCCCGGAAGGTCTGCGAAGGCGAAGGAGCCGAAGCCGACCAGTCCGGTGCCGGGCTCTCCCACGGGATCGGAGACCGTCGAGACGGCGGCCAGCTCCTCGAACCACTTCGCCGCGTGCGCGAAGCGCTCCGGTCCGGACGTACGGATCTCGGCGGCGGTGCCCCAGCCGACCAGGCCCTCGCCGTGGCGGACCCAGGACAGCACGCGCCGGCGGGCGGGCAGCAGCGCGAGCAGGTCGTCGAGCGTCTCCGAACCGGCGTCGAGCGCCACGGTGGTGGCGACCAATGACCGCTGCTCAGACTCACTCACACGCCCAGCGTATCGGCGTGGTGTCGGCCGAGACGAGTCGAAGTGATGTATGCGGCATTGCGCCCCGTTTGCCATCCACCACCATCGGGGTTGTAGCGTGCGCTGGCGTGAGTACCAACAAAGAGCAGTCGTTCATCGCAGAGAACGGCATCACCCTCGGCATCATCGCCTTGGCCCTCTTCGTCGTGCTGGGCGTTGGCCTGCCACGGTGGGTTGGCGACTCCGAGTCCCATTCGGGCGTGAAGATCACGCTCCCCGAGACGCTGTCGGGCGGTTACAAGCCGGCCGACAAGAAGTCCTCCTACGACCTCGACGTGATCAAGCAGCAGGGCGCGTCCGAGGACCAGCTGGACCTGTTCATCAAGCAGAATGCGGCCAGCTCGAAGACCGAGGACCGCAACGTGTCCGACGCGCTCGGGTTCTCGATGGCCTCGCGCACCTACATCACCAAGGACATGAAGAAGTCCGTGATGATCCGCGCCTTCGCCGGCGACGGCAGCGCCTACTACGGCGGCGGCGAGGTCTCCAAGGTGCGCGACAACGTCTGCTACTCCAGCGCAGACCAGTCGACCGGTCAGACCCAGGCGACCTGCTCGCACGCGTCCAACGACCTGACCGTCCAGGCGACCGCTGCCTCGAAGGAAGACGCGGCGAAGTACGCCGACGAGATCTTCGAGAAGCTCGCCTGAGTTCGGGCCGGACAGCGACCCGAGACAGAATCAGCCCGTGACCCGAGCAGATCTGGACAAGCAGCCCGGCGACGTCCGTCGGATGTTCGACGCCGTGGCCAAGCGCTATGACATCACCAACGACGTGCTCTCGCTCGGCCAGGACCGGCGCTGGCGGCGTGAGGTGATCAAGGCCGTCGACCCCAAGCCGGGCGAGCTCGTGCTCGACCTGGCCGCCGGCACCGGCACCTCGTCCCAGCCGTTCCTGGACGCCGGCGCCTCCGTGGTGCCGACGGACTTCTCGATCGGGATGCTCCAGGTCGGCAAGCAGGCCAAGCCCCACCTGCCGTTCACGGCCGGCGACGGCACCCGGCTGCCCTACCGCGATGCGACCTTCGACGCGGTCACGATCTCGTTCGGGCTGCGCAACATCGTCGACCCGGCGGCCGGCCTGCGCGAGCTGCGCCGGGTCACCCGTCCCGGTGGCCGGATCGTGGTCTGCGAGTTCTCGCACCCGACCTGGAAGCCGTTCCGCACGCTCTACGTCGAATACCTGATGAAGGCCCTTCCTCCGGTAGCGCGCGCGGTATCGTCCTCCCCCGACGCGTACGTCTATCTCGCTGAGTCCATCCGGGCATGGCCAGACCAGGCAGGTCTCGCCGAGATGCTCTCCTCAGCGGGTTGGCAGTCGCCGACCTGGACGAATCTCTCGGGTGGAATCGTCGCACTTCATCACGCAACCGCTTGATCTCTGCGAAAGTTCAACTATGACCACGACGTTGCCATGGGACGGCATCTTGATGCCTCGCGAGGCCTACGGGCCCGCAGCGGTCAAGGCCAGGGACTCGCTCACCGACGCGGCCGCGCAGGGAGACTGGCGCCGCGCGCTCTCGCAGGTGCGCAACGACTACACCGTCGGCGTCAACACCTGGAAGATCGGCGGCGAGTCGATGTTCACGCCGCTCCACCACGCCGCCTACCTCGGAGCACCACGGGAGACGGTCCAGGAGCTGCTCTCGCTGGGCGGTGTCCGCTCGCTGCCGACTGCGCACGGCGAGACGCCCTACCAGCTCGCCAAGCGGCGCGGTCACGACCACCTGCTCGACATGCTCGACCCCTACTTCCGCCCCGGCACCCCGCTCGGTGACAACCTCGAGGCCGTCAACCACCACGTGAACACGACGCTGGCCGAGCTGACCGCCGAGTTCCGCGGCGACCACCAGCTGCGTACGTTCGACGTCCGGCTCATCTCCGAGGAGGGCGGCCCCGACGAGGCCTGGTTCACCGCTCCGGGGATGTACGGCGGCATCCGGATCGGCATGTTCTGGGGTCGCGCGCACCTGGAGTACAACTCCCGCCTGGGTGACTCCTACGCCGTCGTCGGCCCGGAGGGCTCGGCCTACGTGAGCCGCTCCAAGCGCGCCCTCCCCCTGCCGACCCGCTGACCGAGTTCCTCTACAACCCCTCAGGGTTTCGGATTCGGCTGCACGCAGGCCCCGAGTCGGTCACACTCCGTCCGTGGTGCACTCATGGACCGTGACCTGGAAGGGTCAGCGGCAGCTCATCCGGGCGGCGAGAAGACTCTCGCTCTGGACACGAGCAACGTTCGTACGTCACGTCCTGATCGCTGTCGTTGCCTGGCTCGTCTTCGCCATCCTGTGGGTGGTGGACGACGATCCAGGAAGCATCGGAAGGCTGGACCGGATCGGGCTGCTCGTGCTCGGGGCGATTGCCCTCCTTGCTTCTTTGATGTGGTTGATCGCCCACAGATCGGTCATCGTCAAACAGATCGTCGCTGCCTACCCACTCGGCCAGGTCGTCTTCTCCGCGGTGGACGAGCGCGGCTTTCGGATCGCCCATGCTCTCGGGGAGACATCGTGGCGCTGGGACCAGCTCAGGGGCGCACGGACCAACGCCGGTGTACTCGGCATTCCTGATCGACTGGCCGTACGCCCCGAGCAATCCCTACCTGGGCTGATGCCAGAGCTGAGTGTGTGGGTGCCTCGCGCAGTCGTGGCAGATGACGTGCTCCGACGCATCGGGCTTTCGGTCGTCGGACAGGGGCCGGTGCCGTCCCAGGAGGGGTTCCCGCGCGGAACCGGGGTCAGGCAGGCACGCACCTGGGTCGCGACGGCTGACTCTCAACGCAAGCTGGCGCGTGACGCCTGGTTGACGCTGATCCTCGAACCGAAGATGCTGGCCGTGCAGGTTCTCCTCGCTGTCGCTGCGATGGGACACGCTGTCCTCGGTGTCGTGATGATCCTGGACGGGTCTGGCATGAGGGCGACGAGCCTTCTGTTCCCGGCCGTCGTTGCCCTGAGTGTCTGGACGCCCTGGTGGATGACGCGTCGCCAGGTTCGAACGCTCTTTCCCGTTGGGTTTGGAGCGACGCTGCAGCTCGAGGACGTGGGCATGAGGGTGCTGACGGCATGGGATGAGCAGGTGATCCCCTGGCGGGTGCTTCAGGGGTCTCGGGTGCGGGGAACCGCCTTCACCTACCCGAACCCGGTCCAGTCGATGGGTCGCGAGACCATCCCGGTGGCATTGGTACCCGATGACGTCTTGAGTCGGCTCGGATGCCGCCCGCCCGGCACTCAACTCGGCGAGTCCAGAGGTATTTCCGCAGGTCAATGACAGCATTGGGGGTGAGGTGCGCGCTCAATCCCCGGCAATGAGAAGGTCGGGGCATGGCTGACGAGCACGAAGATCTGATCATCGACCTGAACCCCCTCCCGGACGAGATCGGCGGAAGGCTGCGAGCCCAGCTGGAGTTCATCGCGGAGGCCGACAGGCTCAAGACGATCCTGCGCGCCTCCCCGCTGGCCGCGGCCGATCGACGCGAGAACGACGCCGAACATTCCTGGCACCTGGCGCTGATGGTGCTGCTGCTGGCGGAGTACGCCGACGAGCCGATCGACGTCGGGCACGCGATCAAGCTCGTGATCATCCACGACATGGTCGAGATCTACGCCGGCGACAGCCCGGTCTTCGACGCTGCGGCGGTCGTCGACCAGGTCGAGCGTGAGCTGGCCGCCGCCGACCGGCTCTTCGCGACGCTGCCCCCGGACCAGGCAGGCGAGATCCGGGCGCTGTGGGACGAGTTCGAGGCCGCTCAGACTCCCGAGGCGCGCTTCTGCAAGGCGATGGACCGCCTCGAGCCGATGCTCCTCAACTGGCTCAACCGCGGTGGCACCTGGAGCATGCCCGGTGCCACCGAGTCCCGTGTCCGAGCGCGTGAGGCCGGCGTCGTCGCCGCCTCGACCACCCTCGGTGCGGCCACCGACGCCATCGTTCGCGCGGGGCTCGCCAAGGGCTGGATCCGCCCCGATCCCGACTGACCCCGATCCCGCCGAGTCGGCCCATCTTGACGCAGAATCGGGCCGACTCGGCTCGTCATGACGAGCCGACTCGGCACGATTTTCGGTCAAGACGGGCCGACTCAGCGTTGGGAGATCGGGTCATTCCCTCCCGGGGTATCCAGTACGCTGCGACAGGCTGGTAGGCCGGGAAGCTGAGGAGGGCCGCCCGTGGATGCGGATGTGGTACCGGGCTCGGTGACGGACTGGACTGTCACGATCGACGATCAGCGCCGGCTCAAGCGGGCCATGGTGGGGTTGCGGCTTCGGGGCCCGGCGTTCTGGCTGAATACTCTGGGCATGGCCCTGCTGCTGGCAGGCCTCGTCTGGGCCAGTGCGCACGAGTTGGCTCCCGAAGCCATCGGCGACGTTTTCGTGATCGCGACTGCGGTGACCCTCGGATTCTCGGGGTGGCTCTTCTGGCGCTGGTGTTGCTGCTGACCGTCCGCGGCCGGGTCGAGCGCGAGTATCCTGTCGGCGCCACGCTCGCTGCGTGGGCGACGGACGGCGGCATGGGCGTGCGTACGCTCAGTCGGCTCGCCTTCTACCCCTGGTCACGACTGTCGCAGGTCACGGTGGGCCCGGTGCTCGTGCGGTGCCGACAGGATGGCCCGAGGACCGTGGCCGCCCCGTTGTACCTACCGGCCGGGCCCGATGAGCTGTCGTGCTCGGTCGACTTCCCAGTCCAGCTCATCGGCCCGGAGATCCGACGCGAACTGCTGGCGAGGGCGGGTGGGCCGTCAGCGGAACCCCTGATGGCAGGAGAGCCGGTGGTGATCGCCCAGGCCCTCCGGCTCAGGCTCATCAGGTCGTGGTTGCGCGCCGAGGTCGGCATCGTGGCCTGGGCGCTCCCGGTGCTCTTCAGCATCAACACTGCAGCCCAGTTTGCCTTCGGCTCATATGTGATGGCGACCCTCTTTGCGGTGATGACGCTGATCAACCCGGCCGCCTGGCTCCTCGCTGCTCATGGGCGGATGTCTGGGATGTATCCGGCCGGTGCCAGGGTGGTCGGATCGGTGGGTGAGTGGATCGAGGTCCAAGGACCTTGGGGAAGCGTCGCCTGGCATCACGAGTGGTTGAACATGCGCCGGACGACCGAGCACACCGTGACGTACGAAGTGCTGCGGCCGGGCCCAGATGGGACACCGATGTCCCCGGACAACGTCGAGAAGCGTTTCGTGGTGATCCCTCGGGCCTTCCTCGACACGCCGACGCCGGCTGTCAGCGCCGAAGTCTGACCCGCCACAACCCCGCCATGGCGTGATTCTGCAAGCGTTTGCCGCCGGATGCGCGGGCACTTTCCCACCATGGCGGGAAAGTGCCCGCGCGCCATTTCAGCAACCCACTTGCAATCCGCCGCAGGAGTGGCAGGATGTGAGTTGGCCCACATTGTGATTCTATTCACAAAGTCTCAAGAAGGGGTGGGCCGCTCAGGGTAGGAGGCGAGATGGAGCTCTACGTGCCGGTGCTCGCGTTGGCGGGACTGGCGACGCTCTTCGCGGTCGGTTCGGTGATCATGAGCTCGGTCGTGGGACCGAGCCGCGCCAACCAGGCCAAGGCGGATCCCTACGAGTGCGGGATCGAGGCCACGCCACAGGCGCTGGGCGGTCGCTTCCCGGTGAAGTACTACATCACCGCGATGCTCTTCATCATCTTCGACATCGAGATCATCTTCCTCTACCCGTGGGCCGTCAGGTTCGACGCGATGGGGTGGTTCGGCCTCGCGGAGATGGGCCTGTTCCTGCTGACCGTCTTTGTCGCGTACGCCTATGTGTGGCGCCGCGGTGGATTGGACTGGGACTGACATGGGTCTCGAAGAAAAGCTTCCGAGCGGAGTTCTGCTCACGACCGTCGAGGGCCTGGCGGGCTACTTCCGCAAGGCGAGCCTGTGGCCGGCGACGTTCGGGCTGGCCTGCTGCGCCATCGAGATGATGACCAGCGGCGGCCCGAAGTACGACCTCGCCCGCTACGGCATGGAGGTCTTCCGGGCGAGTCCGCGGCAGGCCGACCTGATGATCGTGGCCGGCCGGGTGAGCCAGAAGATGGCGCCGGTGCTGCGGCAGATCTACGACCAGATGCCCGAGCCGAAGTGGGTGCTCGCGATGGGCGTGTGCGCCAGCAGCGGCGGCATGTTCAACAACTACGCGATCGTCCAGGGCGTCGACCACATCGTGCCCGTCGACATGTATCTCCCCGGCTGCCCGCCGCGCCCGGAGATGCTGATCGACGCGATCCTCAAGCTCCACGACAAGATCCAGCACGGCTCGCTGGGCGTCAATGCCGAGCGCGAGGAGGTCGCGGCCGAGGCCGTGGCCCTGCGCCAGCTGCCGCTGATCGACCAGACGGGACTCCTGCGGTGAACGACCAGCACGACCCCAGCGGCATGTTCGGCGTGAGCGGCACGGGCGACACCAGCGGTTACGCCGGCCTCACTCGCCGGCACGCGATGCCGAGCCGCACCAGCGACGTCGGGGTGCAGCCCTACGGCGGCTGGTTCAAGGAGATCGCCGATGCCCTCGCCATCACCGGCGCGGAGGCGGTCATCCACCGCGGTGAGCTGACCTTCCACGTACGCCGCGAGCGGCTGCTCGAGGCCCTGCAGCTGCTCCGCGACGAGCTGCGCTTCGAGCTCTGCTCGGGGGTCTCTGGGGTGCACTACCCCGCTGACCAGGGAAAAGAGCTGCACGCGGTCTACCACCTGCTCTCGATGACCTACAACCGCCGGGTGCGGGTCGAGACGAGCGCCCCCGACGAGGACCCGCACGTGCCGAGCGGGGTGGGCATCTACCCGACGCTCGACTGGCACGAGCGCGAGACCTACGACATGTTCGGGATCGTCTTCGACGGCCACCCGGGGCTGACCCGGATCCTGATGCCCGACGACTGGCCGGGCCACCCGCAGCGCAAGGACTACCCGCTCGGTGGGATCCCCGTGGAATACAAGGGCGCGACGATCCCGCCGCCGGACACTCGCAGGAGCTACTCATGACGACCACGGAAGACGAGGCCCGTACGTTCACCGTCACCGGCCAGGACTGGGACGAGCTGACCGACGCCCTCAAGGACGTCAAGGACGAGCGGATCGTCGTCAACATGGGCCCGCAGCACCCCTCGACCCACGGGGTGCTCCGGCTGATCCTCGAGCTCGAGGGCGAGACCGTCACCGAGGCACGCGCCGGGATCGGCTACCTCCACACGGGCATCGAGAAGAACATGGAGTTCCGCTCCTGGACCCAGGGCACGACCTTCGTCACCCGGATGGACTACCTCTCGCCGATCTTCAACGAGACGGCGTACGTCCTCGGGGTAGAGAAGCTGCTCGGCATCGGCGCCGAGGTGCCGGAGAAGGCCGACGTCATCCGGGTCATGCTGATGGAGCTCAACCGGATCTCGTCCCACCTGGTGGCGATCGCGACCGGTGGCATGGAGCTCGGCGCCCTGACCGTGATGACGATCGGCTTCCGCGAGCGCGAGCTGTGCCTGGACCTGTTCGAGTTCATCACCGGCCTGCGGATGAACCATGCCTACATCCGCCCGGGCGGCGTCGCGCAGGACGTGCCGGAAGGCACCGTGGCGCGAGTCACCGAGTTCATCGAGCTGATGAAGACCCGGCTGACCGAGTACGCCGCGCTCTGCAACGCCAACCCGATCTTCAAGGGCCGCCTGGAGCAGGTCGGCTACCTCGACCTCGAGGGCTGCCTCGCACTCGGTCTGACCGGCCCGATCCTGCGGAGCACCGGCTACCCGTGGGACCTGCGCAAGACCCAGCCCTACTCCGGCTACCAGGACTACGACTTCGAGGTCATCACCTGGGACACCTGCGACTCCTACGGGCGGTTCCGGGTGCGGCTGGCCGAGATGTGGGAGTCGCTGCGGATCATGGAGCAGGCGCTCAAGAGGCTCAAGGATCTCGACGGCGCCCCCGTGATGGTGGCCGACAAGAAGATCGCCTGGCCCTCGCAGCTCTCCGTCGGCCCCGACGGCCAGGGCAACTCCCTCGACCACATCCGCCACATCATGGGTGAGTCGATGGAGGCGCTGATCCACCACTTCAAGCTGGTGACCGAGGGCTTCCGGGTGCCGGCGGGCCAGGCGTACGCCGCGATCGAGTCGCCGCGCGGAGAGCTCGGCGCCCACGTGGTCAGCGACGGGGGCACCAAGCCTTTCCGGGTCCACTTCCGGGACCCGTCGTTCACCAACCTTCAAGCCACCAGCGTGATGTCCGAGGGCGGCATGGTGGCCGACGTGATCGTGGCGATCGCGTCCATCGACCCGGTGATGGGAGGCGTCGACCGATGACGCTGACTGCTGAGACCTACGACGAGCTGCGCGAGATCGCGGCTCGCTACCCCCAGGCCCGCTCCGGGCTGCTGCCGATGCTCCACCTGGTGCAGTCGGTGGAGGGCCGGGTCACCCCCGAGGGGATCCAGGCGTGCGCCGAGGTCCTGGGCCTCACGCCCGCCGAGGTGAGCGGGGTGGCGACGTTCTACACGATGTACAAGCGCCACCCTGTCGGCACCCACCACGTCGGCGTCTGCACCAACACGCTGTGCGCGGTCATGGGTGGCGACGAGATCTTCGCCTGCCTGCGCGAGAAGCTCGAGGTGGGCAACGACGAGACCACCGCCGACGGCGCGATCACGCTCGAGCACATCGAGTGCAACGCGGCCTGCGACTACGCGCCGGTGGTGATGGTCAACTGGGAGTTCTTCGACAACCAGACGCCGGAGTCGGCCTCGCAGCTGGTCGACGACCTGCGTGAGGGCCGTGAGGTCGTGGCCTCCCGCGGCGCCCGGATCACGAGCTGGCGCGAGGCCGAGCGGGTCCTGGCCGGCTTCGAGGACGGGCTCGTCGACGAGGGCCCGGCCGCCGGGTCTGCGTCGCGGGTCGGGCTGGAGCTCGCGCGCGAGCGCGGCTGGGCGGCACCGGGCGACGCCCGTGGTTCGACCGCTCTGCCGGAGGAGCTGCCCGAAGCCGTCGAGATCGCCGACACCCGTCGCGCCGAGTCGGAGACGATCGCCGAGGAGGCGTCCGATGACTGACACCCTGACCCCGGTGCTGACCGCCAACTGGGCCGACGACCGGGCCTGGACCCTGCCCGCCTACACCGCCGCCGGTGGCTACGAGGCGCTCGATGTCGCGCTCGGGATGGCTCCCGAGGACGTACAGACCGCGGTCAAGGACTCCGGTCTCCGCGGCCGCGGCGGCGCCGGCTTCCCGACGGGGGTGAAGTGGGGCTTCCTGCCGCCGCCCGACCCGGAGAACCCCAAGCCGCGCTACCTGGTGGTCAACGCCGACGAGTCCGAGCCGGGCACCTGCAAGGACATCCCGCTCATGATGGCTTCGCCCCACACCCTGGTCGAGGGTGTGATCATCTCCTCCTACGCGATCCGCGCGGAGCGTGCCTTCATCTACGTACGCGGCGAGGTGCTGCACGTGATCCGGCGGCTGCAGGCCGCGGTCCGTGAGGCCTACGCGGCCGGCCACCTCGGCAAGAACATCCACGGCTCCGGCTACGACCTCGAGCTGGTCGTGCACGCCGGTGCCGGGGCCTACATCTGTGGTGAGGAGACCGCGCTGCTCGACTCGCTCGAGGGACGCCGCGGACAGCCTCGCCTGCGGCCGCCGTTCCCGGCCGTCGCCGGTCTCTACGCGAGCCCGACCGTGATCAACAACGCGGAGTCGATCGCCTCGGTGCCCGCGATCGTGAAGAACGGCGCCGACTGGTTCGCGGGCATGGGCACCGAGAAGTCGGCCGGCGTGGGCATCTTCTCGCTCTCCGGCCACGTGAAGAAGCCGGGACAGTACGAGGCCCCGCTCGGGATCACGCTGCGCAAGCTGATCGAGCTGGCTGGTGGGATCCGGGATGGCCACGAGCTGAAGTTCTGGACCCCAGGTGGCTCCTCGACCCCGCTGTTCACCCAGGAGCACCTGGACGTGACGCTGGACTTCGAGGGGGTGGCCGCGGCGGGCTCGATGCTCGGCACCCGCGCGCTGCAGATCTTCGACGACTCCGTCTGCGTGGTGCGCGCGGTGCTGCGGTGGACGGAGTTCTACAAGCACGAGTCGTGCGGCAAGTGCACCCCGTGCCGCGAGGGCACCTGGTGGCTGGTGCAGGTGCTGGAGCGGCTGGAGAAGGGCGACGGCAAGCCGGAAGACCTCGACCTGCTGCTCGACCAGTGCGACAACATCCTCGGCCGCTCGTTCTGCGCGCTGGGTGATGGTGCGACGAGCCCGATCACGAGCTCGATCCAGTACTTCCGGGACGAATATCTCGCCCACCTGGAGCAGGGTGGCTGTCCCTTCGACGCCAAGAAGTCGACCGCATGGGCGGAGGCCAAGCAGTGACTGATGTGACGCTCAAGATCGACGGCGCCGATGTGACCGTGCCCGAGGGGACTCTGGTGATCCGGGCCGCCGAGGAGGCCGGGATCGAGATCCCGCGGTTCTGCGACCACCCGCTGCTGGCCCCCGTCGGCGCCTGCCGGCAGTGCCTGGTGGACATCCCCGACGCCGGCAACGGCCGGGGTTTCCCGAAGCCGCAGGCCTCCTGCACGATCCCGGTCGCCGAGGGCATGGTGGTGGAGACGCAGAACTCCACGGCCGTGAAGGCGCAGCACGGGATCATGGAGTTCCTCCTGGTCAATCACCCGCTGGACTGTCCGGTGTGCGACAAGGGCGGCGAGTGCCCGCTGCAGAACCAGGCGATGTCCCACGGGCAGGGGGAGACCCGGTTCGAGGGGACGAAGCGTACGTTCCCGAAGCCCATCAACCTCTCGCCCAACGTGCTGCTCGACCGTGAGCGGTGCATCGTCTGCCAGCGCTGCACCCGGTTCGCCGCCGAGATCCCGGGCGACCCGGGGATCGCGCTGATCCAGCGTGGCGCCCAGCAGCAGATCGGCATCGCTGACGACAAGCCGTTCTCGTCCTACTTCTCCGGCAACGTCATCCAGATCTGCCCGGTCGGCGCGCTGACCAGCGACGACTACCGGTTCCGCGCCCGCCCCTTCGACCTCGTCTCGACGCCGGGCGTCGCCGAGCACGACGCCTGTGGCGCCGCGATCCGCATCGACCACCGTCGGGGCAAGGTCATGCGCCGACTCGCCGGCAACGACCCCGAGGTCAACGAGGAGTGGATCTCCGACAAGGACCGCTTCGGCTTCCGCTACGCCGTCCGTGACCGGCTCACCTCGCCGATGGTCCGCGAGGACGGCGAGCTCCGGCCGGCGTCATGGCTCGAGGCCGTCGCCGTCGCCGCCCAGGGTCTGGCGGCTGCCGGCTCGGTGGGCGTGCTGCCCGGTGGCCGGCTGACGCTGGAGGACGCGAAGGCCTACGCGACCTTCGCCCGCGACACGCTCCGTACGCCGCACGTCGACTTCCGTGCCCGTCCGCTGTCGGCGGAGGAGACAGGATTCCTCCGCTCCCGGGTGGCGGGCACGAGCGTCACCTACGCGGATCTCGACGCCGCCGACCATGTCGTCCTGGTCGGGCTCGAGCCCGAGGACGAGGCCGGCACGCTCTTCCTGCGGCTGCGCAAGGCCAACCGGAAGGGCCTGCGGATCACCGCCCTGAGCGCGTACGCATCCGAGGGCTCCCGCAAGCTCGGAGCCGAGGTCGTCCTGACCGCTCCCGGTGCAGAGAAGGACGTGTTGTCGCAGGTCAGCGGGGTCACCGAGACCTCGGTGATCCTGGTCGGCGAGCGACTGGCGACCAGCCCCGGCGGCTACTCCGCCGCGGCCGACCTCGCCGATCGCACCGGTGCCAGGCTCGCCTGGGTGCCGCGTCGCGCCGGCGATCGGGGCGCGGTCGAGGCCGACCTGCTCCCGGGCGAGGGCGGTCTCGACGCCGACGCCATGGTCCGAGCCGGCCTCGATGCCCTCGTGGTCGCCGGCGTGGACCCCGACGACACCGCCGACCCGGCCGCCTTCCTGGCGGCCCTGGACCAGGCCGGCTTCGTGGTCAGCCTCGAGCAGCGGGTCACCGCCGTGACCGAGCGTGCCGACGTCGTACTCCCTGTTGCCACCGCCTCGGAGAAGGCCGGCACGTTCGTCACCTGGGAAGGCCGCCGCCGCCCGTTCGAGAAGGTCTTCGACAAGCCCGCGGCCTACTCCGACGCCGAGGTCCTCGGCCACATCACCGCCGAGTTCGCACAATTGGGCGCCGAGTCCGCAGAAGTGGCGGACGAAACTGTCGTCTCGTCGCCCACAACTACCGACTCGGCCGCCACAACTACCGACTCGGCGGGGCTCCGGCTGGCCACCTGGCACCTGATGCTCGACAACGGGACGCTGCAGAGCGGTGACAAAGCGCTGGCGGCGACCGCCCGACCGGCCTTCGTACGCCTCCCGGCAGCGCTCCACGCGGAGCTCGGCGACGTCGTGACGGTCACCGGAGATCGGGGGAGCTGGACGCTCCCGGCACTGCCGGCCGAGATGGCGGACGGCACCGTGTGGGTGCCGACGAACAGCTTCGGGCGTGGCGTATGGGCTGACCTGGCCTCGCCGGGCTCGACGGTGACGGTGGAGGGTGCGCAGTGAACGGGCTGGAGCAGTTCGGCCAGGACCCCTGGTGGATCATCGCGATCAAGGTCTTGCTGGTCTTCGTGGTCTGCGTCGTGCTGACGCTGTTCAACATCTGGTGGGAGCGCAAGGTCGTGGCCCGGATGCAGCATCGCATCGGGCCCAACCGGCACGGACCGTTCGGTCTGCTGCAGTCTCTCGCCGACGGTGTGAAGCTGGCGCTCAAGGAGGACCTGACCCCGGAGAAGGCCGACAAGATCGTCTTCATCACCGCGCCGATCCTGGCCACGGTGCCGGCGTTCGTGACGTTCTCGGTGATCCCGTTCGGGCCGGAGGTCAATCTCTTCGGTGTCCAGACGCCGCTGCAGCTGACCGACATGCCGGTCGCGGTGCTGTTCGTGATGGCGATCGCCAGCATCGGCATCTACGGGATCGTCCTCGGTGGCTGGGCCTCGGGCTCGACCTACTCGCTGTTGGGAGGCCTGCGCAGCAGCGCTCAGATGATCTCCTACGAGGTGAGCATGGGTCTGGCGCTCGTCACCGTCTTCCTGATGGCCGGCAGCCTGTCCACGAGCCAGATCGTCGCCGCGCAGCAGGACTGGTGGTTCGGCGCGCTGCTGCTGCCGTCCTTCCTGATCTACTGCATCTCGATGGTCGGTGAGACCAACCGAGCGCCGTTCGACCTCCCCGAGGCCGAGGGTGAGCTGGTCGGTGGTTTCCACACCGAATACTCCAGCCTGAAGTTCGCGCTCTTCTTCCTGGCCGAATACATCAACATGGCCACCGTCAGCGCACTCGCCACGACATTGTTCCTCGGCGGCTGGCGGGCCCCGCTCGGCCTCGGCACCATCTGGGCCGGCGCCAACGAGGGCTACTGGCCGGTGCTGTGGTTCTTCCTGAAGATGTTCTTCTTCATCTGGATCTTCATCTGGCTGCGCGGCACCCTGCCGCGGCTGCGCTACGACCAGTTCATGTCGCTCGGCTGGAAGGTCCTGCTGCCGGCGAGCCTCGCGTGGATCGTCGTCGTCGCGGTGATCAAGATGGCCGCGATCGAGGGCGGTTTCAGTCCCAACTGGATCCTCTTCGGCTTCGGTGTGGCCGTCACGGTGGTCGTCGTGCTCGGCTTCCTCAACCGGCTTCCGGAGAAGGAGGCCCAGGTCACCAAGCCGACCGGGGGCTTCCCCACGCCCGCCCTGCCCCAGGGTGGCGCCGTGCGAGGTGCCGCCCAGCCGCTGGTGTTCGGACCGCCGTCGGGTGCCACCGGCGTACGCATTCTTCCCTCTCCTGAGGAGGCAAAGTGAGCAACGACGACCGCACGTTCAAGGAGCGCTTCTGGGACCCGGTGAGCGGGTTCGCGGTGACGTTCGGGACGCAGTTCAAGAAGCCGGTCACCGAGCAGTACCCGCAGCAGAAGGAGCCGACCGAGGAGCGTTTCCACGGCCGCCACCAGCTCAACCGGCACCCCGACGGCCTGGAGAAGTGCGTCGGCTGCGAGCTGTGCGCGTGGGCCTGTCCGGCCGACGCCATCTACGTCGAGGGCGCGGAGAACACCGAGGAGGAGCGCTACTCGCCGGGTGAGCGCTACGGCCGCGTCTACCAGATCAACTACCTGCGCTGCATCCTGTGCGGGCTGTGCATCGAGGCCTGCCCGACGCGGGCGCTGACGATGACCAACGAGTACGAGCTCGCCGACACCTCGCGCGAGAGCCTGATCTACGAGAAGCAGGACCTGCTCGCCCCGCTCGAGGACGGGATGGAGGCGCCTCCCCACCCGATGTTCCTCGGCAACGACGACACCTCCTACTACGCACCGGAGCCCAAGGAGCGAGTCCAGTGAGCTTCGTCATCCTCGCCTCGATCACGGTGATCGCGGCGCTGGGCCTGCTCTTCGCGCGCAAGCCCGTGCACGCCGCGCTCTCGCTGGCGGTCGTCATGGTCGGGCTCGCGATGATCTACGCGACGCTGGAGGCGCCGTTCCTGTTCGCGGTGCAGATCGTGGTCTACACCGGCGCGATCCTGATGCTGTTCCTGTTCGTGATCATGCTGGTCGGCGTCGACACCTCCGACACCCTCAAGGAGACGATCGCCGGGCAGAAGGTGCTCGCGGTGCTGCTCGGCATCGGGCTCGGAGCCACGCTCATCGCGGGCGTCGGCCAGGCGAGCATCGCCACCATGCGTGGGCTCTCCAGCGCCAACGAGGGTGGCAACGTACAACGCCTCGCCGACCTCCTCTTCTCCCGCTACGTGATCGCCTTCGAGGCGACCAGCGCACTGCTGATCACCGCCGCGATCGGGGCGATGGTGCTGGCCCACCGCGAGCGGATCGACCCGAAGCAGAGCCAGACCGACCTGGCCCGCAAGCGGGTCGCCGACTACGCGAAGAGCGGCAAGCACCTCGGTCCGCTGCCCCCACCGGGCACCTTCGCGCGCCACAACAGCAACGACACCCCGGCGCTGCTGCCGGACGGCTCGCAGAGCACGAAGTCGGTCCCGGCGATCCTCGCCGGTGGCCGCTCGAACGGAACGGGTGACGAGGGGCAGGGCGAATGAGCGAGCGTCAGCGAGCGAGTCATAGGATCAACATGCCGCCGCGTTCGTATTCTGGCGCTTGCGCTACGGAGGCGGCGGCATGACAGACAACACCACGGCGTACGTCATCCTGTCCGCCATCCTCTTCACGATCGGCACGATCGGGGTGCTGACCAGGCGAAACGCGATCGTCGTCTTCATGTGCGTCGAGCTGATGCTCAACGCGGCCAACCTGGCCCTGGTGGCGTTCAGCCGGATGCACGGCAACCTCGACGGGCAGGTGACGGCGTTCTTCGTGATGGTCGTCGCGGCCGCTGAGGTGGTCGTCGGGCTGGCGATCATCATGACCATCTTCCGCACCAGAAACACGGCTTCGGTCGACGAGCCAAGGATGCTCAAGTGGTGAATCCTGTTGAGGCCAGCGGCGTCTTCTCGCTGATCTGGCTGGTCATCGCGCTGCCCCTGGCCGGCGCTGCTCTGATCCTGATCGGCCGGCCGCTGGCTCCGGCGCTCTTCGACCGGATCGGGCACTGGCTCGCAGTCGTGCTCGCCGGTGCGTCGTTCGTGCTGTCGCTGGTCCTCTTCATCGCCGCGTTCGGCCGCGACGAGGAGAGCAGGCAGGTCGTCCAGCACCTCTACACCTGGTTCGACACCGGTGACCTGTCGGTGGGCTTCGACCTGCTCTACGACCAGCTCTCCAGCCTGTTCCTGCTGCTCATCACCGGGGTCGGCACGCTGATCCACGTCTACTCGGTCGGCTACATGGCCCACGACGAGCGGCGCACCCGGTTCTTCGGTTACCTCAACCTGTTCCTCGCCGCGATGCTGATGCTGGTCCTGGCGGAGAACTACGTCGGCCTCTTCCTCGGCTGGGAGGGCGTCGGTCTGGCGTCCTACCTGCTGATCGGCTTCTGGCAGCACAAGCCGTCCGCGGCCGCCGCCGCCAAGAAGGCGTTCGTGATGAACCGCGTCGGCGACATGGGCCTCTCGCTGGCGATCGCGCTGTCCTTCGTCACCTTCGGGTCCACGTCCTTCTCCGCGATCGACATCAGCGACACGACCACCACGACCCTCAACTGGCTCGGCATCCTGCTGCTGGTGGGTGCCTGCGGAAAGTCCGCCCAGGTGCCGCTGCAGGGCTGGCTGCTGGACGCGATGGAGGGCCCGACGCCCGTCTCGGCACTGATCCACGCGGCGACGATGGTGACCGCGGGCGTCTACCTGATCGTCCGCAGCAGCGCGATCTTCGACGCTGCCGAGGCCGCCTCGACCGCCGTCGTGGTCGTCGCCCTGGTGACGATCATCTGGGGTGCCGCGATCTCCTGCGTGAAGGACGACATCAAGAAGGTCCTGGCCGGTTCGACGATGAGCCAGATCGGCTACATGATGCTGGCGGCCGGCCTGGGTGGGCCGGGCTACGCGTTCGCGATCTTCCACCTGCTCACCCACGGCTTCTTCAAGGCCAACATGTTCCTCGGCGCCGGTTCCCTGATGCACGGCATGAACGACGACGTGAACCTCAAGCACTACGGCGCCCTCAGCCGGGCGCTCCCGGTCACGTTCCTGACGTTCGCGATGGGCTATCTGGCGATCATCGGCTTCCCCGGCTTCGCCGGCTTCTGGTCGAAGGACAAGATCCTCGAGGTCGCCTTCGCCGAGAGCTGGCTGGTCGGCATCATCGCCCTGCTGGCCGCCGGCGTGACCGCGTTCTACATGACCCGCCTGATGATGCTCGCCTTCTTCGGCCGCAAGCGGTGGCCCGAGGGCGTACATCCGCATGAGTCGCCGCGGATCATGACCGGACCGCTCGTCGTGCTCGCCGCGCTCTCGGTCCTCGGCGGTGTGTTCGCGCTCGGTGGCTGGATCGAGCACTGGCTCGAGCCGGTCGTCGCCATCGGCCACGCCGAGCACCACGGTCCGCTCCCGGTCTGGGCCACCTCCGTGCTCGCGGTGCTCGTGGTCGCGATCGGGGTGGCGGCCGCCGGGTTCGTCTTCGGACGTCGCCCGGCCACGACCGAGCCGACCCCCTACCTGCACGTCCCGCACATCGAGGACGTCGTGGTCCCGCCCGGGATGGCGATCACCCGCGGCGCCCTGGCGACCGACAAGTACGCCGTCGACGGCCTGATGAGCGGTGGCCCGATCGCCCTGGCGGCGATCGCCGGTGAGCTCCGCAAGGCACAGACCGGTTACGTACGCTCCTATGCCCTCTCCGTCCTCGGCGGCACTGTGCTGGTGACCCTCGCGATCCTGGTGGTCAACTGATGCTGACAACTCTCGTCCTCATCCCGTTCGTGGGTGCGCTGGTCACCGCGGTGATGCCGGCCCGGCCCAAGCTGTGGGCCTTCGGCTTCGCGATCGCGACCCTGATCGCCGGCCTGGTGACGATGTTCACCGCCCCCGACACCGACGTCGTCTGGATGGAGCCGCTCGGCGTCCACTGGGCGCTCGAGATGGACGGCTTCGGCAAGCTGATGGTGCTGCTGACCGTCGTCCTGGTCCCGCTGGTGATGGTGGCGGCGGTCAAGGACCACGACAAGCGGTGGTACGCCTGGGCGCTGGCCCTGGAGGCCTTCGCGCTGCTCACCTTCCTGGCCGCCGACCTGTTCGTCTTCTACATCGCCTTCGAGGCGACGCTGATCCCGGCGTACTTCATGATCGGCCAGCACGGCGGCCCCAGGCGGGCCAAGGCCGCGCTGAAGTTCCTGATGTTCCAGCTCGGCGGCGGACTGGTGCTGCTCGGTGCGCTGATCGGGTTCTTCGTGGTCTCCTCGGAGGCCGGTGCGCCGTCCTACCTGATCAGCGACCTGGCCCAGCTCGACATCGGCACCACCGCCGAGCGCTGGATCTTCGTGGCGATGTTCATCGCGTTCGCGGTCAAGGCGCCGCTGTTCCCGGTGCACACCTGGCTGGCCGACACGACCGAGCAGGCGACCACGCCGACGTCGGTGCTCCTGGTGTGCGTCCTCGACAAGATCGGCACCTTCGGCATGATCCGGCTCTGTCTGGGTCTGGTGCCGGAGGCCTCCGCCTGGGCGACGCCGGTTGTCATCGTGCTGGCGCTGATCTCGATCGTCTACGGTGCGGTGCTCGCGATCGGCCAGGACGACCTGCTCCGCCTGATCGGTCTGACCTCGCTGAGCCACTTCGGGCTGATCACGCTGGGCATCTTCGCGGCGACTCGCGAGGGTCTGGTCGGCGCGATCCTCTACATGGTCAACCACGGTGTCGCGACCGCGGCGCTGTTCCTGATCGCCGGGTTCCTGATCGCTCGCAAGGGCACCGCCTCGATCTCCTCGATGCGAGGGCTGGAGAAGGCCACCCCGGTGCTGGCCGGCACGTTCCTGATCGCCGGACTGGCCACCGCCGGCCTTCCCGGGCTGTCCCAGTTCGTCTCCGAGATCATGGTCCTGATCAGCGCCTTCGACTACCACTGGCTGGTCGGCGTCATCGCGGTCACCGCGATCGTGCTGGCCGCGATCTACGTGCTGTGGGCCTACCAGCGGATCTTCACCGGGCCCGCCCAGCTCTCCCGGAGACCGGTCCGCGACCTCGACCGGCGGGAGGTCGGCGTACTCGTGCCGCTGCTGGTCGCGCTCTTCTTCTTCGGCTTCGTCCCTGGACCGCTGATCTCGGCGGCCCAGCCGGTCGTGGCTCCTCTTGTTGATGTCATCCAGGCAGGTGAGTGACGCGATGTTCGAGTCCCCCGGAATTTCGTACGCCACCCTCTGGCCCGTCCTGCTGGTGCTCGGCGTCGCCTGCGCCGGTGTCGTCGTGGAGGCCTTCGCGCCGCGCGCCGCACGGTTCAACACCCAGGTGTCGCTGGCGCTGGCCGGCCTGGTCGCGGCCCTCGCCGGGACGGTCGCCGTCGGCGCCGGATCTGCGCTGGGTGCTTCGACGGGCGAGGGCGCCCTCGTCATCGACGGTCCCGGGGTCTTCTCCCAGGGACTGGTGCTGCTGGTCTCGCTCGGCGGTGTGGCGCTCTTCGCAGAGCGCCGTCTCGACAACGGGGTGAGCGCGTTCGCCGGTCAGGCCGCCGCTCTGCCGGGCACGCCTGCCGAGCGCACCGCCTCCCAGCGGGGTCTGGAGCACACCGAGGTCTACCCGCTGATGATGTTCGCGGTCGGCGGGATGATGCTGTTCTGCATCTCCGGCGATCTGCTGATGCTCTTCGTCGCCCTCGAGGTGCTCTCGCTCCCGCTCTACCTGCTGACCGGGCTGGCGCGGCGTCGCCGGCTGCTCTCTCAGGAAGCGGCGCTGAAGTACTTCCTGCTCGGCGCCTTCTCCTCCGGCATCTTCCTCTACGGTCTCGCGCTGGTCTACGGCTTCGCCGGCTCGATGTCGCTGGCCGAGATCGGTGAGGTGGTGGCCGAGGACGGCTCCAGCCCGCTGCTGCTCCTCGGCGTCGGCCTGATGGCGGTCGGTCTGCTCTTCAAGACCGGTGCGGTGCCGTTCCACTCCTGGACCCCCGACGTCTACCAGGGCGCTCCGACGCCGGTGACCGCATGGATGAGCGCGGCCACCAAGATCGCTGCGTTCGCCGCGATGCTCCGGCTCTTCTACGTCGCCTTCGGAGCCGAGGGCGAGATCTGGCGCCCGGCCATCGGCGTCGTCGCCGTGCTGACGATGCTGCTGGGCGCCTCCTTCGCGATCGTGCAGACCGATGTGAAGCGGATGCTCGGCTACTCCGCCGTCGCCCACACCGGCTTCCTGCTCACCGGCCTGCTCGGCGTGCAGACCGACGCCTTCGGCTCGACCCAGGCGGTGCTCTTCTACCTGACCGCCTACGGGTTCGCGACGCTCGGTGCCTTCGCGATCGTCTCCCTTGTCCGCGGACCCAACGGCGAGGTCGGCTCGCTCGACCGCTGGGCCGGCCTGGGCCGGACCAACCCGTGGGTAGGGGCGACCTTCGCCGTCTTCCTGCTCTCGATGGCCGGGCTGCCGCTGACCGCAGGGTTCATCGGCAAGTGGGGCGTCTTCGCCGCCGCGCTGGGTGCGGGCCAGTGGCCCGTCGTCGTTGTCGCGATCGGCTCCAGCATCATCGCGATCTTCTTCTACGTTCGTGTGATCATGCTGATGTTCTTCACCGACGCCCGCGAGGATGTGGCCACCGTTTCGACGCCGTCCTACGCCACCTCCGTCGTGATCGCACTGAGCGCTGTCGCAACCGTCTTGTTGGGTGTAATTCCGGGCCCTGTGCTCAGCCTGTTGGTGGATGCGGGAGGATTCATCGGGTGAGCACAAGCGCACCTACCGACCGAGCCCCTGAACTCGCCCTCCCGATCACCGATCCCGAGCTCGAGCAGCGGTTGCGCGCTCGGTTGGCGATCGTGGACGAGAAGCTGGCGGGCTATGCCCGCAGCAGCTCTCCTTTCGTCACGGAAGCGGCCTCGCACCTGCTCGAAGCCGGCGGCAAGCGGTTCCGGCCGCTGCTGGTGCTGCTGGCCGCCGAGTGCGGTCCGGACACGCTCGCCGACGAGGTCATCACCGCGGCCTGCATCGTCGAGCTCACCCACCAGGCCTCGCTCTACCACGACGACGTCATGGACGAGGCCCTCGTGCGCCGCGGCGAGGACACCGCCAACGCCCGCTTCGACAACCACGTCGCGATCCTGACCGGTGACTTCCTCTTCGCCCGTTCCTCGGAGCTGACCGCCCAGCTGGGCCCCGAGGCCGTACGCATCCAGGCGGCCACCTTCGCCAAGCTCGTCGAGGGCCAGATCCTCGAGGGTGTCGCGCCGGCCGATGGCGTCGACCCGGTCGATCACCACCTCGAGGTGCTGGCGGGGAAGACCGGCGTCCTGATCGCCACCTCGGCTCTCTACGGCGCGCTCTTCTCCGGTGCCGACAAGGAGATCCAGGAAGCCCTGGTCGCCTACGGCGACATCGTCGGCGTCGCCTTCCAGCTCTCCGACGACATCCTCGACATCGCCTCGGACGAGTCCGGTAAGACCCCGGGCACCGACCTCCGCGAAGGCGTCCCGACGCTCCCGGTGCTGTTCGTCCGCCGCGGGAACGAGCCCGGCGACGCCCGTCTCCTCGAGCTTCTCGACGGCGATCTCACCGACGACGCGGCCCTGGCCGAGTGCGTCGCCCTGCTGCGCGCCCACCCGGCGCTGGCCGAGGCCCGCGCCTACGTCCAGGCCCGCGCAGAGGAGGCCAAGGCCGCCCTCGCCCCGCTGCCCGAGGGTCCGGTCCGCACGGCGCTGGAGGCCTTCGCCGACATCGTCGCCGTCCGTTCCGTCTGAGCCGAGGCGCGATATTCGGTAAAGGGTATCCGGGCCCTGGCAGTACCGTTGCGGCGTGAGTGAGCAGCGGCGTGGAGTGATGTTCGGCGCTGCGGCGTACGTCATGTGGGGTGCGTTCCCGCTCTACTTCCCGCTCCTGGAGCCGGCCGGTGCCTGGGAGATCCTGGGTCACCGGATCGTGTGGTCGCTCGTCGTGGCCGCGGGCCTGGTGCTGATCGTGGGGCGCCGCAAGCAGGTGGCGGCGATCCTGCGCGACCGGCGCAAGCTCGGGTTGCTGACGGCGGCCGCGGCGGTCATCTCGATCAACTGGGTGACGTACATCTGGGGGGTCAACAACGGGCGGATCGTGGAGACGAGCCTGGGCTACTTCACCAACCCGCTGGTCACGATGCTGATGGGCGTGATCATCCTCCGCGAGCGGATGCGGAAACTGCAGTGGGTGGCGCTGGGGATCGCGTTCGTGGCCGTCATCGTGCTCACTCTCGACTACGGGCGGCTGCCGTGGGTAGCGCTGATCCTGGCGTTCTCGTTCGGCACCTACGGGCTGCTCAAGAAGAGCGCGGGGGTCGGCCCGTTCGAGTCGCTGGCCGTCGAGACGGCCGTGACGGCGCCCGTCGCGATCGCGCTCATCATCGCTCTCCAGGCCACCGGCAACGGCACGCTCGTCGGTCATGGTGTCCTCCACGTACTCCTGCTGATCAGCCTCGGCATCATCACCGTGGTGCCGCTGGCCTGCTTTGGCGCCGCCGCCATCCGGGTGCCGATGGTCACGATCGGCCTGCTGCAGTACCTCGCGCCCATCCTGCAGTTCGCCGTCGGCGTCTTCATCGCCCACGAGGCGATGCCGCCCGGCCGCTGGGCCGGCTTCGCAATCGTCTGGGTCGCGCTCGTGATCTTCAGCGCCGAGGCGGTTCATCACCGCCGCAGGGTCCTGCGTGCGCAGGTCGCGCCGCTGAGCTCGACGGGCGTCTAGACCCGCCGAGAAGTCGCCCCCGTAGGCCGAGACGTCACTCAGGTCGGTCGAGACGGCACCCAGGTGCCGTCT
>NZ_JBHVKJ010000042.1:0-49765 GCF_042798275.1 Nocardioides sp. NPDC057767
CGTACGTGACGTCTCGACCGACCGGAGCGACGTCTCGGCAGAGGCCCCTCGACGGATCAGGTCCGCGCGAGCGCCTGTGCCCGCCACAGCTCGTCGCGCGGCGAGCGTCGTCGGCTGAGGCGGGTATCGAGGAGCACCCTTGCCTCGTCCCAGCGGTCGGCACGGAGCAGGGCGGCGATGCGAGCCTCCTCGATGATCTCCCGCTGCGCGTCGGAGCCGCCGAGCCGGCGGATCGAGGGCGCGAGCGCGGCGAGCCGGTCGGCGGCGGCGGAGTTCTCGTCGCGGGCCATCAGGCCCAGCGCTTCGGCGAGCGGGGCGACGACGGTGGCCATCGTCGGGTGTACGTGCCCGGCAGCCCACGACCTCAGCTCGTCGAGCGCGCCGGCGTCGCCGGTGGCGAGGTGGGTGACCGCGGTGTGCATGGCCAGGAACGGTGTGGCGGGCCGGATCATCGTCTCGCGGCCGGTGACGCGTACGACCTCGGCGATGTCGGGGACGTCGTGTGCGCCCGGAGTGAGGGCCCAACGGAACAGCAGCGAGCCGGAGTCGACCAGGGCCCGGCAGCCCAGCGCACGGCCGGGCTGGAGCTGGGTCTCGTAGCGGCGGCGTACGGCGTCCAGGTCGCCGAGCGAGAGCTCGTGGAGCGCGGCGTGCCACACGAAGTGAGAGAGCGAGTCGATCTCGGCGCCGTCGCCGAGCACCCACGACGACATCCAGGAGAGGCCGGCCTCGTGGTCGCCGGTCTCGTAGTGCGCGTGCGCGCGGGCATGGGCGGAGTGGCCGGCGCCGGGCTCCACCGCCAGCGAGGCACAGGAGAGCGACATCGCGTCGTCGAAGCGGCGCTGCTCCTGACGTACGAAAGCCAGGAGGCCGGCGAACCACCAGTCGTCGCCGTAGGCGGGCGCCGCGCGCTCCACGATCGCCCACGCCTCCTCGGGCACCTCGGTGGCCCCGGCGAAGGTGATGGTCGGAACCGCGGTCGACAGGAGCAGCGCGTCACGCGGGAAAGCGGCCAGATGGTCGATCAGCGGCCGCGGGTCGCCGCCGATGTGGGCATCGATCGCGTGGACGTGGCTGCGCTCCCGCTCGGTCGCTCGTTGGGCGTGGAGCCGGGCCTGCCGCAGGCGCGCGTCGACGTCGACCGGGGCGCACATCTCGTGTCCGAGCAGGGCGAGCGCGGCGTGGCCGAGCGCGAAGGTCGGGTCCAGGACGATCGCGGCCGCGAACGAGGAAAGCGCGCCGTCACGCAGGCGAAGCACGTCGAGCAGCCCCTGGGAGTAGGCCAGGGCGGCTTCGTCACTGGTGGTCAGCGCGTATCCGTAGCGGTCACGACAAGGCACATAACCATACTAGGCCACTAGACTTTAAAACCCAGGGTGGAGCGGCTGATTTCCCCAGACTCAGGGAGCGGAGAGCTCTCCGGAGCCACGGGGGATCAGTCGGGTGCCGACGGTGACCGTCTGGGGTGGTCCCGCGGTGTCGCCCGCGATCCGCTGGAAGAGCAGTCGCGCGGCGGCAGCGCCCATGGCGCCGGGATCCTGTGCCACGACGGTGAGCCCGGGTTGGAGGAGGTCCCCGAGCTCGACGTCGTCGAACCCGACCAGGGCCAACCGTGTCGAGCGCCGGGCGAGCTCGCGCAGCACGCTGACGGTGGTGCGGCTGTTGCCGCACAGCAGCGCGGTCGCCGGCGACGGTCCGGCGAGGAGCCGGTCTAGTGCGGCGGCGGTCGAGGCGGGCGACGGTGGTGCCTGGGTGACGAGCTCCTCGTCGAAGGCGATCGCGGCGGACTCCAGCGCCTCGCGGTAGCCGCGCAGCCGCTCGCCGGCGGTGTAGATCTCGGGCGCGTCGCCGATGAAGCCGATGCGGCGGTGCCCGTGGGAGAGCAGGTGCTCCACTCCGCGCCGGCTGCCACCGAGATTGTCGGTGAGGATCATGTCGGCCTCGATGTCGCCGGGCGGGCGGTCGACGAACACCACCGGGATCCCTGCCTGCATCTCAGGGAGGAGATAGGAGTGGCTCGTGCCTGCCGGCACGATGATCAGGCCGTCGACGCGTCGCTCGCAGAACGCAAGCGCTAGCTCGCGCTCCCGGTCGGCGTCCTCGGCGGACGACCCGGCGAACACCATCGTCCCGTGCTCGCGGGCGACGTCCTCGACGGCACGCGACAGGATCGAGTAGAACGGGTCGGCGACGTCCTCGAGCAGCAGCCCTACGGTGCCGGACCGTCCCTGCCGGAGGTCGCGGGCGCTGGCGTTGCGCCGGAAGCCGAGCTGGGCGATCGACTCGAGCACCGACGCCCGGAGGTCGTCGTTGACGTTGGACTCGCCGTTGACCACGCGCGACACGGTCTTCAGGCTCACCCCGGCAGCCGCCGCGACATCCTTCATGGTCGGGCGGCGCTGCTGACGGGTCTGGTCGGACGGGGGTGATGCCACGTGCTCAGCGTAGACGTAGATCTGAGCGTGACAACGATGTCCCGACACATCTCGCATATTGATCCAGATCACGCCAGCGAGCGAAACCTGCCGCACAAAACCTTCACAAACGCGTTGACAACGTTGTCATCCCACGGTTCCATCTGGGGTGGCCCCCATGTGAAGGAGATCACACCGATGCACCGTTGGGACTCACCACCCAGAACCCGAGGCCGGGCTGCCCGCCTGGCCGCGATGATCGCCGCCACCGCGGCACTGATGGTCGGGACGAGCGGCACCGCACCCGCGTTCGCGACCCCTGAGGCCCCCGAGCCGTCCGCGCCGAAGAGCGACACCGCCGACCCCCAGGGGGCCGCGGAGGGCGGTGACTGGGAGACCTCCTTCGAGGAGGACGACCCACAGCCGACCTGGGCCGATCTCGTCGACACCGACGAGGACGGCAACGCCCGCACCGAAGGGGTCGCCGGACCCGACGCCTTCGGCATCCCCGGCGACATCTCCGAGCACATCACCGGCGTGACCGCCAGCGGCGAGAACACCGGCTCCGGTGAGGGCGCGGCCGAGCTCGTCGACGGCGACATCAACACCAAGTGGCTCACCTTCGCGGCGACCGGCTGGGTGCAGATCCGGCTCGACCAGCCCGTCAAGGTCGTCAGGTACGCCCTCACCTCCGCCAACGACGCGGCCGAGCGTGACCCGAAGGACTGGGTCATCCAGGGATCCACCGACGGCCAGACCTGGACGACGGTCGACACCCGCACCGGCCAGTCCTGGGACGAGCGCTTCCAGACGCGTGAGTTCGAGATCGCCTCCCCGCAGGCCTACTCCCACTACCGCATCGACATCTCCGCCAACCAGGGCGGCGGGATCATCCAGCTCGCCGAGTGGCAGCTCTCCGACGGCTCCGAGCCACCGCCGCCGCTGAAGAACATGACCAGCCACCCCGACGACGGCCCCGCCTCGGCGTACGCCGCGAAGTCGAAGGTCGGTTTCACCGGGGTGCACGCCTTCGAGTACGCCGGCAAGATCACGGCCGACAAGGGCCACTCCTACAACCGCGTCTTCGACGTCGACATCCCGGTCGGCAAGGAGACCGAGCTGTCCTACCT
Source organism: Nocardioides sp. NPDC057767 (assembly GCF_042798275.1). NCBI lineage: Bacteria > Bacillati > Actinomycetota > Actinomycetes > Propionibacteriales > Nocardioidaceae > Nocardioides > Nocardioides sp. NPDC057767. The sequence goes on from NZ_JBHVKJ010000042.1 coordinate 3,545, forward strand.
GGTCTTCCCGGAGTTCATCGACGGCGACCTGAGCTACCCGAGCACCTACACGGCGGTCGACCTGGCCTTCACCGACGGCACCCTGCTCTCCGAGCTGGGCGCGCTCGATGCGCAGGGCTACGTACTGTCGCCGAAGGGTCAGGGCGAGTCGAAGTCGCTCTACACCAACCAGTGGAACAAGAAGACCTCCGTCATCGGCGAGGTCGCGGCGGGCAGGACGATCGACCGCATCCTGGTCGCCGTCGACGCGCCGAGCGGCCCGACGAAGTTCCGTGGCTGGTACGACGACATCGCGATCACGGCCTCCCCGGAGGAGCCGCAGATCACCAGCAGCGTGGACTACGCCGTCACGACCCGTGGCACCCAGTCCAGCGGCAGCTTCTCGCGGGGCAACAACATCCCGGCCACCGCGGTCCCGCACGGCTTCAACTTCTGGGCGCCGATGACCAACGCCGGCTCGCTGTCCTGGTTCTACCGCTACCACCAGGACAACGACGCTCAGAACCGGACCAGCCTGCAGGCGCTGACGCTGAGCCATGAGACCAGCCCGTGGATGGGTGACCGGCAGACCTTCCAGGTGATGCCGTCCTCCGCCGAGGGCGTTCCCGACCCGGGCCGCAAGGCACGCGCACTCACCTTCGAGCACGACAACGAGACCGCCCGGCCCTACTACTACAAGGTCGGCTTCGACAACGGTCAGAGCGCCGAGATCGCCCCGACCGACCACGCCGCCGTGTTCCGGTTCACCTACCCCGGCGACTCCGCGCGGCTGGTGTTCGACAACGTCAACAACAACGGCGGGCTGACCCTCGACCCGGCCGCGGGCACCCTGCAGGGCTTCACCGACACCCGCAGCGGCCTGTCCAACGGCGCCACCCGGATGTACGTCTACGCGACCTTCGACCAGCCCGTCATCGGCGGGGGCAAGTACGCCACCGGCGAACGCCCCGACGTCCAGGGCCATCTCGCGTTCGACGCCGGCACGGACCGCACGGTGACGATGCGCATCGCCACCAGCCTGATCGGCATCGACCAGGCGAAGAGGAACCTCGAGCTCGAGGTCGCCGACGACTCCTTCGACACGGTCAAGGAGAGGGCGAAGGCGCTGTGGCAGGACAAGCTCGACGTCCTCGACATCGAGGGGGCGACCAAGGACCAGAAGACGACCGTCTACTCCAACCTCGCCCGCCTGTTCCTCTACCCCAACTCGGGCCATGAGAACACCGGCACCGAGGACGCGCCGGTGTGGAAGCACGCCGTGCAGTCCACCTCCGGTGACACCAACCCGCCGGGCACCACGCCCACCCACACCGGGGCAGACGTCGTGGACGGCAAGGTCTATGTGAACAACGGCTTCTGGGACACCTACCGCACCACCTGGGCGGCGTACTCGCTCCTGGAGCCGAGCCAGGCCGCTGAGATGGTCAACGGCTTCGTGCAGCAGTACAAGGACAACGGCTGGATCTCGCGCTGGTCCTCCCCGGGCTACGCCAACCTGATGACCGGGACCAGCTCGGACGTCTCCTTCGCCGACGCGTACGTCAAGGGTGTCGAGGGCATCGACGCGGAGGCCGCCTACGCGGCCGCCGTGAAGAATGCCACGGTCCGTCCACCGGGCTCCGCGACCAACTCCAACGTCGGCCGCAAGGGCATGCAGACCTCGGTCTTCCTCGGCTACACGCCCGCTGCTGTGAGCGAGGGTGTGTCCTGGGGGCTCGAGGGCTACATCAACGACTACGGCATCGGGAACATGGCCGCGAAGCTCGCCGAGCGTGACGGGATCTCCTCGGCGGAGCGGAAGCGACTGCGGGAGGAGTCGGAGTACTTCCTCGGCCGGGCCCGCAACTACGTCAACACCTTCGACACCAAGGTGGGCTTCTTCCAGGGCCGCAACGCCGACGGCACCTTCAAGAAGTCGCCGGCGGACTACAACCCGCTGGTGTGGGGCAGCGACCACGACTACACCGAGACCAATGGCTGGAACTTCGCCTTCCACACCCCGCAGGACGGCCAGGGCCTGGCCAACCTCTACGGCGGTCGCGGCGGGCTCGCGAAGAAGCTGGACACCTTCTTCGCGACCCCGGAGACGGGGGAGTACCCGGGCTCCTACGGCGGCATCATCCACGAGATCCGTGAGGCCCGTGACGTACGCATGGGGCAGTGGGGCTTCTCCAACCAGGTCAGCCACCACATCCCGTGGATGTACACCTACACCGGCCAGCCCTGGAAGACGCAGGAGATCGTTCGCGAGACCCTGCGCCGGATGTACACCGGCTCCGAGATCGGGCAGGGCTACGCCGGTGACGAGGACAACGGCGAGACCTCGGCGTGGCACCTGTTCGCCTCTCTCGGCCTCTACCCGCTCCAGATGGGCAGCGAGAACCTCGTGCTCGGCTCGCCGCTGTTCACCGAGGCCACCCTCCACCTCGAGGGCGGCAAGGACCTGGTGATCAAGGCGCCCGACAACTCCACGGAGAACATCTACGTGCAGGGCGTCACCATCGACGGCAAGGCCTGGGACAAGACGTACGTCTCCCACAAGGAGCTCGCCGACGGCGGCACCATCGAGTTCGACATGGGCTCGAAGCCGTCGCGCTGGGGCACTTCGGCGAGCTCGGTGCCGCCGTCGCTGACCACCGGCTCGGAGCCGGCCAGGCCGATCGCGGACAAGTCGGGTGCCGGCAAGGGCACGGTCACGGCCAGCGGGAACGACGGCGAGACGCTGGTCGACAACGACTCCGGGACGCAGACGACCGTGGCCGGCGACGGCTGGGTGGAGTACCGGTTCTCCGGGACCAAGGTGCCGGTGTCGTTCTACACCCTCACCAACGGCGCCGACGGCCGCTCGCCGAGCGGCTGGGTCGTCAAGGGGTCCAACGACGGCACCGACTGGAAGGTCCTCGACCAGCGCTCGGGCGAGACGTTCGAGTGGCAGCAGGCCACCCGTCCGTTCAAGCTCGAGTCGGAGTCGAGGTTCAACCGGATCCGGATCGAGTTCACCGGGTCGGCCGCGGAGCCGATCACGCTCTCGGAGGTGGAGCTGCTGGGCTGACGCCTGCTCGACGGCACGACGATGCCCGGCCGGATCCATCCGGCCGGGCATCGCCCGTCCTGCCTGCAACGGGACTGTCGGTGCCCGCTACTAGGGTTGGTACGTGCCCGATCCGCAGAGCTATCGCCCCAAAGCTGGAGACATCCCCACCCAGCCCGGGGTCTACCGGTTCCGCGACCCCAAGGGGCGGGTGATCTATGTCGGCAAGGCGATCAACCTGCGCCAGCGGCTCGCGAACTACTTCCAGCCGATCCCGTCGCTGCACCCCCGCACGGCGACGATGGTCACCACCGCGGCCAGCGTCGAGTGGACCACGGTCAACAACGACATCGAGGCCCTCCAGCTCGAATACACCTGGATCAAGGAGTTCGACCCGCGGTTCAACGTCAAGTACCGCGACGACAAGTCCTACCCGTGGCTCGCGGTCACCGTCTCCGAGGAGTTCCCGCGGGTGATGGTCGGCCGCGGCGCCAAGCGCAAGGGCACCAGATACTTCGGCCCCTACGGCCACGCCTGGGCGATCCGCGAGACCGTCGACATCCTGCTGCGCGTCTTCCCGATGCGCTCGTGCAGCAATGGCGTCTTCAAGCGCTCCCAGCAGATCGGCCGCCCCTGCCTGCTCGGCTACATCGACAAGTGCACCGCGCCCTGCGTCGGCAACATCTCGCCCGAGGAGCACCGTGAGATCGTCGACGACTTCTGCGACTTCATGGCCGGCCACACGACGACCTTCACGAAGCGGATCGAGAAGGAGATGTACGCAGCGTCCGAGGCCCTCGACTTCGAGAAGGCCGCGCGGCTGCGTGACGACCTGGCCGCGATGCAGCGCGCCCTGGAGAAGCAGGCCGTGGTGCTCGGCGACGGTGCCGACGCCGACGTGATCGCCCTGGCCGAGGACCCGCTCGAGGTCGGTGTGCAGATCTTCTACGTACGCGGCGGCCGCATCAAGGGTCAGCGCGGCTGGGTCGCCGACCGGATGGACGACGCCGACACCGCCGGCCTGGTCGAGCACTTCCTGCTCCAGCTCTACGCCGGCGAGGCTGAGCTTGGTGAGGCGGGCTCGGCGATCCCGCGCGAGATCCTGGTCCCGGCGCTGCCGCCTGACCACGAGACCCTCGAGGAACTCCTCTCCGACGTCCGCAAGGCGAAGGTGCGGATCCGGGTCCCGCAGCGCGGCGACAAGAAGACCCTGCAGGAGACGGTGGCGAAGAACGCCGAGCAGGCCCTGGCGCTCCACAAGACCAAGCGGGCCAGCGACCTGACCACCCGCAACCGGGCGCTGGAGGAGATCCAGGAGGCGCTCGAGCTCGACGAGGTGCCGCTGCGGATCGAGTGCTACGACATCTCCCACCTGCAGGGCACCGAGATCGTGGCCAGCATGGTCGTCTTCGAGGACGGTCTGGCCCGCAAGTCGGAGTATCGCCGCTTCATCATCAAGGGCCAGGACGGCTCCGACGACGTCCGGGCGATGCACGAGGTGATCACCCGGCGGTTCAAGCGGCTGCTCGACGAGACGACCGGAGCGAGGCCGGACGGCGAGCTTGCTCGTCCGTCCGTGCCGAGCGAGGGAGTAAGCGCGCGAAGCGCGCAGCAGTCCACCTCGATCGTCTCGACGGAGGTCGAGGGGGCCAACGGGCCGATGCTGGTCGACCCGGAGACCGGCCGGCCCCGCAAGTTCGCCTACGCCCCGGGCCTGGTCGTCGTCGACGGCGGCGCGCCCCAGGTGGCGGCTGCCCAACGGGCGCTCGCCGAGCTCGGCATCGACGACATCCCGGTCGTCGGCCTGGCCAAGCGCCTGGAGGAGGTCTGGGTGCCGGACGAGGAGGACCCGGTGATCCTGCCGAGGTCCTCGGAAGGCCTCTATCTGCTGCAGCGGGTCCGTGACGAGGCGCACCGGTTCGCGATCACCCATCACCGCGGCCGCCGGTCGAAGTCGATGGTGGAGAGCCTGCTCGACGACGTGCCCGGGCTCGGCGAGGTGCGCCGCAAGACCCTGATGAAGCACTTCGGGTCGCTGAAGAAGCTCCGCGCCGCGACCGCCGAGGAGATCGCCCTGGTGCCCGGCATCGGCCGCGCCACCGCGACAGCGATCAAGACCGCTGTGGAGCAGACGGCGAGGAATGGCAAGGTTAGCGGCGTCAACGTCACCACCGGCGAGATCATCGAGGAGTAGGTCATGCAAAAGGGGGAGGTCGTCGTCATCACCGGCATGACCGGTGCCGGGCGGAGCACCGCCGCCAAGGAGCTGGAGGATCTCGGCTACTACGTCGTCGACAACCTGCCGCCGAGCCTGCTCCCGCAGGTCGTCGAGCGGGTCGACGCCGCCCGGGGCCCGGAGCAGCCCGTGGCGGTCGTGACCGACGTACGTTCGGGGTCGTTCTTCGCCGAGCTCGAGGAGATCGTGGCCAAGAAGGCCACCGGGCGGCGCACGACACTGGTCTTCCTCGACGCCGCCGACGACACGCTCGTGCGCCGGCAGGAGGCGGCCCGGCGGCCCCACCCGATGCAGCGGGGCAACGAGCGGCTGCTGGACGCGCTCGAGCGCGAGCGGGTGGTGCTGGCCAGCCTGCGCGGCGCCGCCGACCTGGTCATCGACACGACCCAGCTCAACGTGCACCAGCTCACCGCCCGGATCGCGGAGGCGTTCGGCACCCCGGAGCGGACGACCCTGAAGGTGTCGGTGGTGAGCTTCGGGTTCAAGTACGGGATCCCGGTCGACGCCGACTTCATGGCCGACATGCGGTTCCTGCCGAACCCTCACTGGGTTCCCGAGCTGAAGGACGGCAACGGACGCGACAATCCCGACGTCGCCGCCTATGTCTACTCACGCCCTGGTGCGGAGGAGTTCCTGAGCGGGTATGTTCCGGTGCTCATCGGCGTGACCAAGGGCTATCTCCACGAAGGAAAGAGGTTCATGCGCGTGGCAATCGGGTGCACGGGTGGCAAGCACCGCAGCGTGGCGATGGCTGAGGAGATCTCCAGGCGGCTGCGAGATGCCGGCCTGGACGCGAAGGCGATCCACCGAGACCTCGGGCGGGAGTGAGCGTGGCCGGGGCCGACCGACCCGGGGCAGATGCCCAGGCCGTCGTCGCCCTGGGGGGAGGGCACGGGCTGCATGCGTCGCTGAGCGCGCTGCGGCTGCTGGTCGACGACCTGACCGTCGACAAGCTCACCGCGATCGTGACGGTCGCCGACAACGGCGGCTCGAGCGGCCGGCTGCGTCGCGAGTTCGGCGTGCTGCCTCCCGGCGATCTGCGGATGGCGCTGGCCGCCCTGTGCGGCGCCGACCGCTGGGACGACACCTGGGCGCAGGTGCTGCAGCACCGCTTCGCCGGCGAGGGCGAGATGCGCGGCCACAACCTCGGCAACCTGCTCATCGTGGGCCTGTGGGAGCAGCTCGGCGACCATGTCGAGGCCCTCGACTGGGTGGGCCGCCTGCTGGGCGCCAAGGGCCGCGTCCTACCGATGGCGCTGGTGCCGATGGACATCGTCGCCGACGTACGCGGCCTGGTGCCGGGCTCTCCTGAAGCCCTCACCTCGGTGCAGGGTCAGGTCGAGGTCGCCAGCACCGACGGGATGATCGAGTCGATCCGGCTCATCCCCGACAACCCGCCGGCCGCCCCCGACGCGGTTGCGGCCATCCGCGAGGCGGAGTGGGTGTTCCTGGGCCCCGGCTCCTGGTTCACCTCGGTCCTGCCGCACCTGATGGTCCGTGCGCTGCGTGAGGCGCTGGTCGCGACCACCGCCAACATCGTCGTCGTGCTCAACCTCGGTGAGCAGCCGGGGGAGACGACCGGTTTCGGCCCCGCCGAGCACCTCTCGGTCCTCCTCGAGCACGCCCCCGACCTCCGCATCCACACCGTCCTCGTCGACTCCTCCCTCGACGGTCTCGACGAGCTGTCGAGGGTGGCCGAGAAGTGCGGTGCGCAGGTCGAGGTCGCCGACGTCGCCGTCGGCGACGGGACCCCTCGCCACGACCCGGAGCGGCTGGCGGCTGCGTACGCTCGGGTGATCGGGGCGGGCTAGCGCGACCTCTGAGGTGGAACCGATTCGAGGGTCGTTGACAACAATGAAAGACTCTCCCGCATGGCGATGACGGGACAGGTGAAGGCCGAGCTGGCCTCCACTCAGATCACCAAGACATGCTGCCGCAAGGCAGAGGTTGCCTCGACGTTGAGGTTCGCTGGGGGGATCCACATCGTGGCCGGCAGGATCGTGGTCGAGGCTGAGCTCGACACCGGTCTGGCGGCACGGAGGCTGAAGCGAGACATCGCCGACGTCTTCGGTCACGAGGCAGAGGTGGCTCTCATCCAGGCGAGCGGTCTTCGTAAGGGCAGCCGCTACATCGTGCGTGTGGTCAAGGACGGTGAGGCGCTGGCGCGCCAGACCGGCCTTCTCGACCAGCGCGGCCGGCCGGTGCGGGGTCTTCCACCTGCGGTCGTCTCGGGTGGGGCCTGCGACGCGGTCGCCGCCTGGCGCGGGGCGTTCCTGGCCCACGGCTCGCTGACCGAGCCGGGCCGCTCCTCCTCGATGGAGGTGACCTGCCCGGGCTCGGAGTCGGCCTTGGCCCTGGTTGGTGTCGCCCGTCGGATCGGCATCTCCGCCAAGCCCCGCGAGGTGCGCGGCGTGGACCGCGTCGTGATCCGTGACGGCGACGCGATCGGCCAGCTGCTGACCCGCCTCGGCGCCCACGAGTCGCTGATGGCCTGGGAGGAGCGCCGGATGCGCCGCGAGGTGCGCGCCACCGCCAACCGGCTGGCCAACTTCGACGACGCCAACCTGCGCCGTTCGGCGCGTGCCGCGGTCGCTGCCGGGGCTCGCGTCGAGCGCGCCCTGGAGATCCTCGGCGACGACATCCCCGACCATCTGCGCCAGGCCGGCAAGCTCCGTCTGGAGCACAAGCAGGCCTCGCTCGAGGAGCTCGGCCAGCTGCACGACCCGGTGCTGACCAAGGACGCCATCGCGGGCCGGATCCGCCGGCTGCTGGCGATGGCCGACAAGCGCGCCGAGGAGCTGGGCGTGCCCGACACCGAGGCCTCGCTGACAGCGGAGATGCTCGCCGAAGACGCCTAGGAACACCTTCACACTCTGAAAACGGCCCGAGCCCCTCGCCTATCCGAGGGGCTCGGGCCGTTTGGGCTGGCGGAGAATCAGGTGTGCGTCCTGCGTCGCCGAGTGCGTGCCCTGGCGGCGCAGGGGTACGCATGAGTCTCCGACGGCCCATTGCTACTCGTCCGTCTTTTGGAACGATCCAACCCAGTCTCCCGCTGTCCAGAGGCGCTGGGTAGTGTCGGCGTCAGCGGGTGATCCCGCGCACAATCTTTCGACGCGAACCAGGAGTCCACGTGACAGTTCGAGTAGGCATCAACGGGTTCGGCCGGATCGGCCGCAACTTCTTCCGCGCGGTGCGCGCCTCCGACCTCGACATCGAGATCGTCGGGGTCAACGACCTCAGCGACAACGCAACCCTCGCGACGCTGCTGAAGTTCGACTCGATCCTCGGCCCGCTCGGCGCCGACGTGTCCGCCACCGAGGACGCGATCGTCGTCGACGGCAAGGAGATCAAGGCGTACGCAGAGCGTGACCCGGCCAACCTCAAGTGGGCCGACCTCGGCGTCGACGTCGTGATCGAGTCCACCGGGTTCTTCACCGACGCGACCAAGGCCCGCGCCCACGTCGACAACGGCGGCGCCAAGAAGGTCATCATCTCCGCCCCGGCGAAGAACGAGGACGCCACCATCGTCCTCGGCGTCAACGAGGACGTCTACGACCCCGAGGCCCACACGGTCATCTCCAACGCGTCCTGCACCACCAACTGCCTGGCGCCGTTGGCGAAGGCGCTGCACGAGGGCATCGGCATCAACCAGGGCCTGATGACCACGGTGCATGCCTACACGGCCGACCAGAACCTGCAGGACAACATCCACAAGGACCTGCGTCGTGCTCGCGCGGCCGCGCTCAACGTGGTGCCCACCTCGACCGGTGCCGCCAAGGCGATCGGCCTGGTGCTGCCGGAGCTGAAGGGCAAGCTCGACGGCTACGCGCTGCGTGTGCCGGTGCCGACCGGCTCGATCGTCGACCTCTCCTTCGAGGCCTCGCGCGAGACCTCGGTCGAGGAGATCAACTCGATCATGGAGAAGGCCGCCGACGGGAAGTACCTCGTCTACTCGACCGACCCGATCGTCTCCTCCGACATCGTGACCAACCCGGCGTCCTCGATCTTCGACGCTCCGCTGACGAAGGTGATCGGCAACCAGGTCAAGGTCGCGGCGTGGTACGACAACGAGTGGGGCTACTCCAACAGGCTCGGTGACCTGGTGGCGTACGTTGGCGCGAGCCTGTGACCCAGCGGCGCTCGCCACAGGTTAGTGTCTAGCCCGTTATGTCTCTGAATCTCACGCAGCTCATCGAGCAGGGAGTCGCGGGCAAGCGAGTTCTCGTGCGCTCCGACCTCAACGTCCCGCTGGAAGGCACCACGATCACCGACGACGGTCGGATCCGTGCCTCGGTGCCCACGATCAAGGCGCTGGCCGACGCCGGTGCCAGGGTCGTGGTGGTCGCCCACCTCGGTCGCCCCAAGGGTGAGCCGGACCCGGCCTACTCGCTGGCGCCGGTGGCGAAGCGCCTCGGCGAGCTGCTCGGTGCCGAGGTCGCCTTCGCGACCGACACCGTCGGCGACTCGGCCAGCGCGGTCGTGGGCGGCCTCGGCGACGGCCAGGTGGCCCTGCTGGAGAACGTACGCTTCAACGCCGGTGAGACCAGCAAGGACGACATCGAGCGGGCGACCTTCGCCGCCGAGCTCGCCGCCCTGGCAGACGCATTCGTCTCCGACGGCTTCGGCGTGGTCCACCGCAAGCAGGCCTCGGTCTACGACGTGGCCAAGCTGCTCCCGAGCGCCCAGGGCGACCTGGTGGCCGCCGAGATCGAGGTGCTCAAGCGACTCACCGAGACCCCGGAGCGCCCCTATGTGGTCGTCCTCGGCGGTTCGAAGGTCTCCGACAAGCTCGGCGTGATCGACAACCTGCTCGGCAAGGCCGACAAGCTGCTCATCGGTGGCGGCATGGTCTTCACCTTCCTCAAGGCGCAGGGCTACGAGGTCGGTCAGTCGCTGCTCGAGGAAGACCAGATCCTCACCGTGCTCGGCTACCTCGAGCGGGCCGAGGAGATCGGCGTCGAGATCCTGCTGCCGACCGATGTCGTGGTCGCTGACTCCTTCGGCGACGAGGCTTCTGCCCGCGTGGTCGCCGCCAACGCGATCCCGGCCGAGTCCCTCGGGCTCGACATCGGCCCGGAGTCGGCCCAGACCTATGCGGCCGCTCTCGAGGGCGCCAAGACCGTCTTCTGGAACGGCCCGATGGGCGTCTTCGAGCAGGCCGCGTTCGCCGAGGGCACCCGCACGGTTGCCCAGGCGCTCACCACGGTCGACGGCCTCTCGGTCGTCGGCGGCGGTGACTCGGCCGCGGCGATCCGCCAGCTCGGGTTCGCCGACGACCAGTTCGGCCACATCTCGACCGGTGGCGGTGCCTCGCTCGAATACCTGGAGGGCAAGACCCTTCCGGGCGTCGCCGTGCTCGAGGAGACCACCGTGATCGGAGGGATCGGCTGATGGCGGCCAAGAAGCCGGCCGCGGGCCGCACCCCGCTCATCGCGGGCAACTGGAAGATGAACCTCAACCACCAAGAAGCGGTGGTGCTGGTCCAGAAGCTCGCCTGGACGCTCTCCGACAAGCGTCACGACTTCGGAGCCGTCGAGGTGGCGGTCTTCCCGCCGTTCACCGACATCCGTTCGGTGCAGACACTGGTCGACGGCGACAAGATGCGGATCACCTACGGTGCGCAGAACGTCTCGACCCACGAGTCCGGCGCCTACACCGGCGAGGTCTCGGCCTCGATGCTGGCCAAGCTCGGCTGCTCCTATGTGATCGTGGGCCATTCCGAGCGTCGTGAGCACTACGGCGAGACCGACGCGATCGTCGCCCAGAAGGCCAAGATCGCGCTCAAGCACAAGATCACCCCGATCGTCTGCGTCGGCGAGGGTCTCGAGATCCGTCAGGCCGGTAATCACCTCGACCACTGCACCGGCCAGGCCGAGGCCTCGCTGGCCGGTCTCACCGACGCCGAGGTCGCCGAGGTGGTGATCGCCTACGAGCCGGTCTGGGCGATCGGCACGGGGGAGACCGCCACCGCGCAGGACGCCCAGGAGGTCTGCGCCGGCATCCGCGAGCGGCTCGAGAAGGTCTACGGGGCCGAGGTCGCCGGCGGCGTACGCATCCTCTACGGCGGCTCCGTGAAGCCCAACAACGTGGCCGCGCTGATGCAGGAGAGCGACGTCGACGGTGCGCTCGTCGGCGGTGCGAGCCTCTCAGTGGAGGACTTCGCGGCGATCTCGCGCTACTACGACCTACCGGTGCTGTAGGTTTCAGGGCCTCTAGATAGGATTTCAGACGTGGAACTTCTCTTCACCATCATCCTGGTCATCGCGAGCGCGCTGATGATCCTGCTCGTGCTGCTCCACAAGGGACGCGGTGGCGGCCTCTCCGACATGTTCGGCGGGGGCGTCTCGAGCTCGCTGGGTGGATCCTCGGTCGTCGAGCGCAACCTCGACCGGCTCACCATCGGTATCGGTGTGATCTGGTTCGCCTGTGTGATCGCGCTCGGCCTGCTGATGGCCTACTGAAACATTCCCCTTCAGCGCACGCGCGATAGCGTCTAAACTCATTCGACGCTGGACGGAGATTTTGCCGTCCGATCCCCCAAAGTGGCCTCTCGGGGCTGCGAACTTAAGTTGAGAGAGGACACCGCAGCACCATGGCAGGTGGAGGGAACGCGATTCGGGGCTCCCGGGTCGGTGCTGGGCCGATGGGTGAGGCGGAGCGCGGCGAAGCTGCGCCGCGAAAGGCCGTCACCTACTTCTGCGCCAACGCACATCGCTCGGTCATCACCTTCGCCGTCGAGGCGACGCCACCGGACTCCTGGGACTGCCCCAAGTGCGGGCTCCCCGCGGGTCTCGACGAGGAGAACGCGCCCCCGGCGCCGAAGATCGAGCCTTACAAGACGCACCTCGCCTACGTGAAGGAGCGCCGCTCCGACGCCGAGGCCGAGGACATCCTGGAGGAGGCCATCGCCCTGCTCCGCTCCCGCCGCAAGTCCGGCGAGATCATCTTCTGAAACCCCCCGCCGAGTCGGCGCTTCTGCTCCACGCAGAAGCGCCGGCTCGGCGCATTTGTCCCGCCGGAGACGTCCGAGTCGGCTCGTCAGTCCCGTCTGAAGCGAACGAGTCGGCGCTACTGTCCCGTTCAGCTCGCCAGCCGTCCTCCGCGTCGGCGGAGCGCCCGATGGTGCAGTTGCCGGATGCGTACGTCGGCGTCGCCGGTCCGCGTGAAGATATCGCTCTTCGTGAACGCCTCGACCAGCCATCCCTCTCCGCACACCTCCAGGCGCCGTTCCCGGTCACGTACCTGCTGGCCGGGGGAGGAGTGCCACTCCGCGCCGTCGTACTCGACGGCGGCGAGGAGGTCTTCATTCGCCAGATCGAGACGGGCGACGAATTCTCCGGTCGCGGTGGAGACCTCGACCTGCGGCGTCATGGGGAACCGCGCTTGATGGCAGCGCAGAGCCAGCACCGCTTCTGGCGGTGACTCGAACCGGCCGTCCGCCAGCGGACCGATCGCGCGAAGCGTGGTGACCCATCGCTGACCGCGGAACTGCTCGATCCCCTCGATGAACTCCTCAGGCTCGTACGCACCGAGCCGGTGCATCATCGAGACTCCGGCGATCGCCTCGTCAGGCCAGCGGACGCGACCGAGATCCCAGGCCGTACGCAGCGCAGTGGTGACCCTCAGGCCGCCGATCTCGTCGATCTCGCTGTCCGCCACGTCGCGTTCGCCGCTGCTGACGATGTCGTTGCGAAGACGGCCGCGGCCGGACGGACGGAAGAACGAGAGTGGTCGAAGACTGATGTGCTCTCCAGGGGCGAGGATCATCTCGGCGCCGAGGAGCCAGCCGGCATGTCGGTCGACGACGATGCAGTCGGCGGGCGCGACCAGGCTCAAGCATGCAGCGCGAACGGCGAGAGAGTCGCCCGCCTCGGTGGCCAGATATACCCCCTTGATGGGGCGACGCACGAGGCCCTTCTCGAGAAGCGTGCCGAGCCGCCTCCGCGAGATTCCGGCTTCGCGGGCCATCTTGAAGGTGAACGGCTCGGTCGCCGGCAACGGGAAGGCGCTCCCGAGGCTTCCGCTGAACAGCATCTCGTCGATGTCCATGCGTCAGAGTCTGGGAGCGCGTCCTCGGATCGCGCCACCGGTCGTCGGCGGCCTGTGGAAAAGTCTGTGGACAAGATGGGGCTGATACGCCGACTCGACGAGTTCGAGCGGGACTGACGCGCCGAGTCGGCGCCTCTGCGTGGGACAGACGCGCCGACTCGGCGGGGGTTTGGTCAGCAGGATGCACCGAAGACGGACTGGGCGTACTCCGGGTGGTCGATGAACGGGTTCCGGTTGTGCTGGTAGGTCGAGTAGATCTTGTTGTTGCGCGCCTGCTCGGCGGTGGTGACGGGGTCGGCGCTGTGCCAGGCGAGGAGGACGCAGACCTTGCCGAGGTAGTTGGTCGAGCCGTTGATGGAGTTGTTGACCTCGAGGTCGGCGAAGCCGTCGTCGCCGTTGTAGCGCACGGCCATGTAGAGGATGCCGCGGGCCAGGTCGCCCTTGACGCTGTCGCGGGGCTCGAAGGAGTCGGCGTCGGTCCAGCAGTCGCTGCACTCCGCGACGGCCGACCCGCCGAGGTCGAAGTCCTTGCTGCCCCGGGTGGAGTTGACGGTGACGTCCTCGGGCCGCAGGTGGTGCACGTCGGTGCCAGGGCCGTTGCTGGTGCCGAAGTCGCCGTGGCTCTGTGGCCAGGTGTGCTCGCGGTTCCAGTTGTCGGCGTCGCCGCCGTTGTTGGTCTTCGGCGTGGACACGCCGGAGTAGAACTCGATCACGTTCGCCGAGTTGTTCGGGTCCTGGTCGAGCACCTTCAGCGCCTCCCACACCGCGCTGTAGGACATCGTGGTGTGGCCGTCGATGATGTTGTGCAACGCCGACTTCAGCGCCGAGCCGGACAGGCCTGCGGCGGAATCGTAGTAGCCCGCCGGGATGTTCGGGTCCGGCGTGGGGCTGGTGGTCGGGGTGGGGGTCGGGGTCGGCGTGGAGCCGGCGAACGCGAACGCGGTGGCGTTCTTGTGCCCAGGGTGGGAGAAGTAGGCCGTCAGGGTGCCGGTGACATCGATCTGGCGACCCTTCAGGGTCGGGTTGGAGCGCAGGCCCCAGGAGCTGCGGAAGGCGTCGGGGATCTGCACGTAGAGCATCTTGGACGTGCTGGTCTCCGAGGCCGAGTCGGCGATCGCGAGCGCGTAGTCGTTGGGATAGTTGCTGGTCACGACCGTGTTCGTCGCGGTGGGCTGGCCGACGACGTAGCCGCGCACCGTGGCTGTCGAGCCGTTCTGGGTGGCGATCGCCGTGGATACGGTGATCGTGGCCGCCTGGGCCGGGGCAGTCGTGATGACGACCGCCATGAAGCTCGCCAGGGCGAGGGCAACGAGGCTGGCCAGGGTGAGGCGCAGCCGCCGAGAGGCGCTGAAGGACATGCTCGGATGGTGGCAGTCGGCAGGTGCCCGCGGAACCCGCTGCGGGAAAGATTTACCTGCCGTTAGCAACATGGGTAACGGAGTTCCCGAGACATTTGCGCCGACTCGGCGCTCCTGGGTGGGACAGTCGCGCCGAGTCGGGAGGGGGTCAGAGCTTGGACGCGGCCGCGCGGTCCAGGAACCAGGTCGTCTCGTTGGTGCCGATGACGCCGGTGGCGGGGATCTCGCTGATCGGGGCGCCGGCATGGGCCTTGGCGACCGCCTCGGCCTTGCCTTCGCCGCTGACCAGGAACCAGACGGTCGAGGACCGTCGGAGGGCCTCGAAGGTGAAGGTGATCCGCTCGGGAGGGGGTTTGGGGGAGCCGGTGACGCCGACGGCGATCGCGCCCTTCGCCTCGAGCTGCGGGAAGCCGGGGAAGAGCGAGGCGATGTGGCCGTCGGGGCCGACGCCCAGCATCAGGATGTCGAAGCCGCCCGAGCCGTGGCTGCGTACGTCCTCGGAGAACCGCGCCGCGGCCTCATCGACGCTCAGGCCGGAGTCGGTGGCGGGCATCTCGTGGATGCGGTGGTCCGGGACACCGACGTCGGTCAGGAACGCGGCGCGGGCCTGACCGGCGTTGCGGTCGGGGGAGTCGGCGGCGACGTAGCGCTCGTCGCCGAAGAAGAACTCGACCGCGCCCCAGTCGACGCCCGACTCGGGTGCGAGGCGCGCGATCTCGCGGTGAATGGCCTCGGCGATGGTGCCGCCGGTGAGTCCGATGGTGGGTACGTCGCCGGCGGCCTGGAGGTCGGCGAGGCGGCTGAGGAACTCCCCGGCGACCGCCGTGGCCAGTGCCTCGGCGGTGTCGTGGACCTCGATGAGTGACTCGGGATGACCGTCGCGGGTCGTCACGTGCGCTTCTCTCTGTAGTAGGCGATGAGGGACTGGGTGGAGGTGTCCTGCTGCTCGGCGGTCTCGGTGTCACCGGAGACGGCCGGGCTGATCTGCAGGGCGAGCTGCTTGCCGAGCTCGACGCCCCACTGGTCGAAGGAATCGATGCCCCACACCACACCCTGGGTGAAGGTGATGTGCTCGTAGAGGGCGATCAGCTGACCCAGCACACCGGGGGTCAGCGACGGAGCCATGATCGACGTGGTCGGCCGGTTGCCGGAGAAGACCCGAGCGTTGACGATGTTCTCCGCGGTGCCCTCGGCGCGCACCTGCTCGGCGGTCTTGCCGAAGGCCAGCGCCTGGGTCTGGGCGAAGAAGTTGGCCAGGAACAGCTCGTGCACGTCGATGTCGCCGTCCGCGAGGGGATAGGCGGGGTTGGCGAACGCGATGAAGTCGGCCGGGATGACCCGCGTGCCCTGGTGGATCAGCTGGTAGAACGCGTGCTGGCCGTTGGTGCCGGGCTCGCCCCAGAAGACCTCACCGGTCGCCGAGGTGACCGCGGTGCCGTCCCAGCGCACCGACTTGCCGTTGGACTCCATGGTCAGCTGCTGCAGGTACGCAGGGAACCGGTGCAGCAGCTGGGAGTAGGGCAGCACGGCGTGGGTCTGAGCGTCGAAGAAGTTGACGTACCAGACGTTCAGGAGACCCATCAGCGCCGGCACGTTCCGCTCGAGCGGGGCCGTGCGGAAGTGCTCGTCGATCGCGTGGAACCCACCGAGGAACTCGGCGAAGGCCTCGGGCCCGACGGCGATCGCCAGCGAGGTGCCGATGGCGGAGTCGACGGAGTAGCGGCCGCCGACCCAGTCCCAGAAGCCGAAGGCGTTCTCCGGGTCGATCCCGAAGTTCGCGACCTTGTCCAGCGCCGTGGAGACGGCGACGAAGTGCTTCTTCACCGCGTCGGCGGCGTCCACGTCGTCGCCGAGGGCGTCGAGCAGCCACGAGCGCGCCAGGCGGGCGTTGGTCAGCGTCTCCAGCGTCGAGAAGGTCTTCGAGGAGACGATGAACAGCGTCGTCTCCGGATCGAGCCCCTTGAGCTTCATGCCCGCGTCGGTCGGGTCGATGTTGGAGATGAACCGGCACTCGATCTCGGGGTGGCGGAACGGCTCCAGCGCCTCGTAGGCCATCACCGGGCCCAGATCGGAGCCGCCGATGCCGATGTTGACGACCGTGCGGATCCGCTCGCCTGTGACGCCCTTCCACTCCCCGGACCGGACCCGGTCGGCGAAGGCGTAGACCTTCTTCAGGGTCTCGTGGACCGCGGGCACCACGTCGGTGCCGTCGACGGTGAGGGACGCGTCGGCGGGAAGCCGCAGGGCGGTGTGGAGCACCGCGCGGTCCTCGGTGACGTTGATGTGCTCGCCGGCGAGCATCGCGTCACGCCGCGCCTCCAGGCCGACCTGCTCGGCGAGTGCCAGCAGGTCGGCCAGGAGCTCGTCGGTGAGGAGGTTCTTGGAGAGGTCGACGTGGAGGTCGGCCGCCTCGAAGGTGAAGCGTGAGGCCCGGCCGGGATCGTCGGCGAACCACGAGCGCAGATCGGGCTCGAAGCCGGTCCGTCTCTCGGTGAGTGCCTTCCAAGCCTCCGTCGTCGTGGCGTCGACCGGGCCTCCGCTCACTACTTCACCGCCTCGATCTGGCCCTTGACGGTGTCGACGAGCTCGACCCAGGAGGCCTTGAACTTGTCCACGCCCTCGGTCTCCAGCACCTCGAAGACGTCGTCGAGGTCGACCCCGACCGAGCGCAGCGACTCGAAGACGGCGGCGGCCTCGGCGCCCTTGCCGGTGACGACGTCGCCCTTGACCTCACCGTGGTCGGCGAAGGCCTCCATGGTCTTCTCCGGCATGGTGTTGACCGTGTCGGCGACGACCAGGTCGGTGACGTAGAGGGTGTCGGGGTAGTCCGGGTTCTTGACACCGGTCGAGGCCCACAGCGGCCGCTGGGCGTTGGCGCCCTCACCGGCCAGCGCGGTCCAGCGCTCGGACTCGTGCACCTCCTCGAAGGCGGCGTACGCGGCGATGGCGTTGGCCACCGCGGCCTTGCCCAGCAGCGCGCTGGCCTCGGGGGTGCCGATGGCCTCGAGCCGCTTGTCGATCTCGGTGTCCACGCGGGAGACGAAGAACGAGGCGACGCTGCGGATGGAGGACAGGTCCTTGCCTGCGGCCTTGGCCTGCTCGAGACCGGTCAGGTAGGCGTCCATCACCGCCCGGTAGCGCTCGACCGAGAAGATCAGGGTCACGTTGACCGAGATGCCCTCGGCGATCACGGCGGTGATCGCCGGGAGGCCCTCGAGGGTTGCCGGGATCTTGATCAGCGCGTTGGGGCGGTCGACCTCGGCCCACAGCGCCTTGGCGGAGGCGATCGTCGCGTCGGTGTCGTTGGCCAGGGTCGGTTCGACCTCGATCGAGACCCGACCGTCGTCCTTGGTCGCCTCGGCGACCGGCGCGAGGATGTCGCAGGCGTTGCGTACGTCCCGGGTGGTGAGGCCGAAGATGATCTCGTCGACGTTCTTGCCCTCGGCCACCAGCGAGCGGAGCTGCTCGTCGTAGCGCTCGCCGTTGGCGATGGCGGCGGCGAAGATGGTCGGGTTGGTGGTCACCCCGACGACGGACTTCTCCTTGACGAGCTCGGCGAGGTTGCCGGTCTCGATCCGCTCGCGGGAGAGGTCGTCGAGCCAGATGGACACGCCGGCCTCGGCCAGCGCCTTGAGACGGTCAGACATATTTCATGCTCCCTTGTTGATGGCGGCGAGGCTCTCCTTCGCGGCCGTGACGACCGCCTCAGGGGTGAAGCCGTACTCCTTGAACAGCAGCGCTCCGGACGCCGAGGCGCCGAAGTGCTCCAGCGAGACGATGCGACCGGCGTCGCCGACGTACTCTCGCCAGCCCTGCTTCACCCCGGCCTCGACGCTGACGCGCGCCTTGACGCTGGGCGGGATCACCGAGTCGCGGTAGTCCTGGTCCTGGGCGTCGAACCACTCCAGGCAGGGCAGCGAGACCACGCGGGCACCGATGCCCTCCTTCGCCAGCTCCTCGCGGGCGGCGACGGCGTACTGCACCTCCGAGCCGGTGCCGAGCAGCACGACGTCGACGGTCCCGGTGGGGGAGTCGAGGAGTACGTAACCACCCTTCGCCACACCCTCCGTGGTCGCCCAGTGCTCACCGGTTTCGGCGTCGACTCCGCGCGGGAACGTCGGCAGCGCCTGACGCGTCAGGATGAGCGCCGAGGGGCGGTCGTGGTGCTTGAGCACCTCGAGCCACGCGGCGGCGGTCTCGTTGGCGTCGGCGGGCCGGACCACGTCGAGGCCCGGGATGGCCCGGACCGCGGCGAGGTGCTCGACCGGCTGGTGGGTCGGGCCGTCCTCGCCCAGGCCGACGGAGTCGTGGGTCCACACGTGGATCACCGGAAGCTTGGACAGCGCCCCGACGCGGACGGCGCCGCGCATGTAGTCGGAGAACTGGAAGAACGTGCCGCCGAAGGCCTTGGTGGGCGAGTGGGCCACGATGCCGTTGAGGATCGCACCCATGGCATGCTCGCGGATGCCGAAGTGGAGCACGCGGCCGGCGTAGGGGTCGCCCTTCCACTCGTGGGTGGAACGGTCCTCCGGCACGAAGCTGGGCGCACCGGAGATGGTGGTGTTGTTGGAGCCGGCGAGGTCGGCCGAACCGCCCCACAGCTCGGGCAGCACCGGCGCGAGGGCGTTGATCACCTTGCCGGAGGCGGCACGGGTGGCGATGCCCTTGGCGTCGGCCTCGAAGAACGGCAGCGCGTCGGCGATGCCGTCGGGGAGCTCCCCGGCCTGCATCCGCTCGAGCAGCTTCGCGCCCTCCGGGTTGGCCTCGGCCCAGGCCGCCTCCTCGGCGCGCCAGGCCGCCTCGGCCTTCTCGCCGCGCTCGATGAGCTTGCGGGTGTGGGCGAGCACCTCGGGGTCGACGTCGAAGGACTTGGCCGGATCGAAGCCCAGCACCTCCTTGGTCGCGGCGACCTCCTCGGCACCGAGCGCCGAGCCGTGCGCGGCCTCGGTGTTCTGCGCGTTGGGGGCCGGCCAGGCGATGATCGTACGCAGCACGATCAGCGACGGTTGGTCGGTGACCTCGGCCGCCGCGTTGATCGCGTCGAACAGCGCCGGCACGTCCTCGGTGTAGCCGGTGCCGTCGTGGGTCCAGTCGACCTCCTGGACGTGCCAGCCGTAGGCGCGGTAGCGGGCGGCGACGTCCTCGGTGAACGCGACGTTGGTGTCGCCCTCGATCGAGATCCGGTTGGCGTCGTAGATCATCGTGAGGTTGCCGAGCTTCTGCGTGCCGGCGATCGAGCTGGCCTCGCCGCTGACGCCCTCCTGCAGGTCGCCGTCACCGGCCAGGACGTAGGTCTTGTGGTCGAACGGGCTCGGCTGGTCGACCGGGGTGTCCGGGTCGAGCAGGCCGCGCAGCCGACGCTGCGCCATCGCGATGCCGACGGCGTTGGCGACACCCTGGCCGAGCGGGCCGGTGGTCACCTCCACGCCGCGGGTGTGGCCGCGCTCGGGGTGGCCCGGGGTCAGCGAGCCCCAGGTGCGCAGACTTTCCAGGTCGCCGAGCTCGAGGCCGAAGCCGCCGAGGTAGAGCTGGATGTAGAGGGTCACGCTCGAGTGGCCGACGGAGAGCACGAACCGGTCTCGGCCGAGCCAGTCGGTGTCGGCCGGGTTGTGCTTCATCACCTTCTGGAAGAGCAGGTAGGCAGCCGGGGCCAGGCTCATCGCGGTGCCAGGGTGGCCGTTGCCGACCTTCTGCACGGAGTCCATGGCCAGGACGCGGACGGTGTCCACGGCCTTGCTGTCCAGATCGGTCCACTCGAGTACAGGTTTGGTGCTCACGAGGTGCCTTTTCAAATTCGTAGAGTCCACTTGGGAAGTTCTTGGGCTGGCCGTGGGGGCTGCCGAATCCGAGCCTACTCACGCCCCGGGTTAGACTGCGAGCCGCATGCTGTGAACTGCTTGTATGAGCCGCATGTGACGCCTCAACCCGAACGAGAAGGATCTTCTCAGTGACGCACGTCGAACAGCCGGTCCCCGACCTCGACCAGCGTAGCGACCGCGCGTCAATGCGCGATGTCATCTCGGCGTACGTCTCCCTGACGAAGCCCCGCGTGATCGAGCTGCTGCTGCTGACCACCGTGCCGGTGATGTTCTTCGCCGCCCAGGGCGTCCCGGGCGTCGGCCTCGTCGCCGCCACCGTCGTCGGCGGGATCTTCTCGGCCGGATCGGCCTCGGTCTTCAACTGCGTCTACGACCGCGACATCGACGAGCAGATGAGGCGTACGCGACGCCGGGCTCTGCCGCGGCACGTGGTCACCCCGCGGGCCGCTCTGATCTTCGGCTCGGTGCTGGCCGTGCTGTCGGTGCTGGTGCTCGGCTTCTTCGTGAACTGGCTCTCCGCGGGTCTCTCGCTGGCCGCCAACGCCTTCTATGTCTTCGTCTACACGATGCTGCTCAAGCGGCGTACCACCCAGAACATCGTCTGGGGCGGCATCGCGGGCTGCTTCCCGACCCTGATCGGCTGGACCGCGGTCACCAACTCGGTCGACTGGGAGCCGCTGATCCTGTTCATGGTCGTCTTCTTCTGGACTCCGCCGCACACCTGGGCCCTGGCGCTGCGCTACCGCGAGGACTACGCGCAGGTCGACGTCCCGATGCTGCCGGTGGTCAAGTCCGCCCGCCACGTCGGCGGCCAGATCGTGGCCTACTCCTGGGTCATGGTCGCCACCTCGCTGCTGATGTGGCCCCTCGCCTCCACCGGCTGGCTCTACCCGGTCGCCGCCATCGCCCTCGGCGCCGTCTTCCTCGTCCAGGCCCACCAGCTGCACGCGCGGGCCAAGGGCACCGAGGACCTCACCAAGATCCGCCCGATGCAGCTCTTCCACTCGAGCAACCTCTACCTGAGCCTGCTCTTCGTCGCGCTCGCGGTCGACCCGCTGATCCGCTGACATCACATAGCCAACGTGGGAGGGCTGGAGTCACCAGGTGACTCCGGCCCTCCCACGTTTCGTTGACCCGGCATTCCTAGGGAAGAGAAGTGTCGGGATCCGTCTGGCTCGTACGCTGTGCGCGTGGGGGACAGGGCGAACCTGGCAATCGTCGAGAACGGTGTCATCGATCTCCGCTACGACCACTGGGCAGCTACCTCGATCTCCTTTGACGTCTTCACCGACGGACCTGGGCCGACCCTTCAGCGGGTGAGGTCGATGACGCGGCTGAATCCGGAAGAACCGGGCTCATGGCTCGACGACGTGTGGCCCGGATGGCGCAGTGTCTGCCACGGTGACGACTACGAATGGCAGGAGCGCATGGCGGCCCTCAATGGGATTCGCCCATCACTCGATCACGACATCGCCGCCGTTCGTGCTCGAATCCAGCGCGAGATCGGGCGACGGCCGGCGAATCCAGCAGTTCGAGTCGTACGCATGCTGAGCGCCGCGGGTCGCGCGGCGAGTCTGTCGCCTGCGGCCTCGGCTCACGTCCCGGCGACATCGAGAGCGGCGATGCCACAGGTGCTCGCCGCCCTTACAGAGCTGGAGACGAATGGGCTGGTCAACTTGCTGCCCTGCCGCTTCCTCTCAGACGAGGGTGAAGTCGTGAGTCCCGCAGGGAACCGTTGACGCGTCGGTCTCGGAACGAAGGCCCGCGGCCTCGACGAGTCAGGCGGCGTGGGCGCGGGTGGAGACCAGGACGCGGGCGAGACCGGCGGAGATGAGGGCGGCGCCGAGCATGTGGAAGCCGACCAGGACGACCGGGAGGTCGGTGAGGTACTGGACCCAGCCGATCAGGCCCTGAGCCAGCTCGATGACCAGCAGGACGATCGTGACCCGGCGGACGTAGGCGTTCTTCCGGCCGAGCCACAGCGTGACCAGGGTCGCGGTGATGAGCGCGTAGACGGCGTAGGCGTGGATGTGGGACATCAGCGCCGGGTCGAGGCCGGTACGCCGGGACTCGAGGTCGCCGGAGTGGGGGCCGGAGCCGGTCACGACGGTGCCGAGCCAGAGCGAGAGCCAGCCGACGGCGAGGGTGACCACAGCCGAGATCCGGACCGTCCGCGGTGCGGCGTCGCGAACCGGCGAGCGGATCTCGTCGAGCAGCCATACGCACAGTCCGACCATCGCCATCGAGAGCAGCAGGTGGAGGGCGACGACGTACGGGTTGAGGTCGGTGAGCACGGTGATCCCGCCGATCACGCCCTGGAACGGGACGCCGAAGGCGATGATGACCGCCAGGTTGCGGATGACACCCCGGCGGTTCCAGACGGCGATGACGACGGTGATGGCGATCGCGGCCAGGACGTAGGTCAGCAGCCGGTTGCCGAACTCGATGACCCCGTTGATCCCGAGCGCCTCGTGAGCCACGTAGGACTCCTCGGTGCACTTGGGCCAGGTCGGGCAGCCGAGGCCGGAGCCGGTCAGCCTGACCACCGCACCGGTCACCACGATCCCGATGTTGGCGACCAGGTTGGCGATCGCCAGACCGAACGCGTGGGCGCGCAGCCAGCCGAGGACCTTGTCCTTGGCCGAGGGGCCAGGTTCGGTGGAGGGTTCGGTGGTGGTCATTCCCACTTGAACGTCCTAGCTGTGAGGGTGGAGCCGAGAAGGGCCCAGATCAGGAGCACGCCGAGGTCCCGCCAGGCCGGTGCGCCGTCGAGGAAGGCGGTGCGTACCGCCTCTCCCAGCGCGCCCGAGGGCAGCCAGCGAGCAACGTCTCCGTAGGCGCCGTAGGCGGTCAGCGGCAGCACCACGGCCCCGCCGGCGAGGAGGAGCAGGTAGATCAGGTTGGCCGCGGCCAGGGTCGCCTCGGCGCGCAGCACGCCGGCGACGAAGAGCCCGAGCGAGGCGAAGGCCAGGGTGCCCATCGCAATGGCGAGGAAGAAGGCGAGCACGGTGCCGAAGCCCGCGGCCGGGGTCCAGCCGAGGATCTGGCCGACGCCGCCGATGACGAAGAGCTGCACGAGCTGTACGCAGCCGAGCGCGAGCACCTTGCCGGCGAGCAGGCCGATCCGGGGGAGCGGGGAGGCGCCGAGCCGCTTGATCACGCCGTAGCGCCGCTCGAACCCGGTCGCGATCGCAAGGCTCGTGAAGGAGGTCGACATGATCGCCAGCGCCAGGACGCCCGGGGTCAGGAGGTCGACCAGGGCGCGGTCGGTGCCGAGGTCGAGCTCGATCGCGTTGCCGGCGGTGACGCCGCCGATGAGCACCATCACCGGGATCACCACGGCGAGCAGGAGCTGCTCGCCGTTGCGGAGCATCAGCTTCGCCTCCATCAGCGCCTGGGCGACCACCTGCCGGGTGATCGGGGCGCCGCCGGGCTTGGGGGTGAAGGTCCCCGTGGCCGCCTCAGACATGCTCGACCCCCTCGGTGAGTAGCCCTCCGGTGAGATCGAGGAAGACGTCCTCGAGGCTCCGGCGACCCAGCGTCAGCGACTCCGGGAGGACGTCGTTCTCCTCGCACCAGCGGCTCACCTTGGCGAGCGTGGTCGGGTCGGCCTTGCCGGTGACCCGCATCGAGCGCTCGTCGAGCAGGGTGACCTCGGTGTCCTCGCCGAGCGCCTTGCGCAGCGACTCCCGGGCACCGGGCGGGAACGGCTTGGTGACTACCAGCCGTACGGTCGCGGTCGCACCGCCGCGGGTGAGCTCCAGGGGAGTGCCCGACGCGATCATCCGCCCGCGGTCGATGATGTGCACCTGGTCGGCCAGCTCCTCGGCCTCCTCCAGGTAGTGCGTCGTCAGCACGACGGTGACGCCGTCGGCGCGCAGCTCGCGCAGCAGCTCCCAGGTCGTACGCCGCCCCTGCGGGTCCATCCCCGCGGTCGGCTCGTCCACGAACACCAGCTCCGGCCGGCCGACCAGGGCCATCGCCAGCCCGAGCCGCTGCTGCTGTCCGCCGGAGAGCCGGCGGTAGGGGGTGCGGCCGCACTCACCCAGACCCAGCCGCTCGGCCAGGGAGTCGACGTCGAGCGGGTGTGCGTGGAGCCGCGCGATGTGGCGCAACATCTCCATGGCGCGTACGCCGCTCCAGGCGCCCTGCCCCTGCAGCATCACCCCGATCCGGGGGAGCAGCTGCTTGCGGTCGGCGATCGGGTCGAGCCCGAGCACGCGCACGGTCCCCTGCTGGGGCCGGCGATAGCCCTCGCATGTCTCCAGGGTGGTCGTCTTCCCGGCGCCGTTCGGGCCGAGCACGGCCGTGATCGAGCCCTCGGCGACGCTCAGCGTGAGCCCGTCGACGGCCGTCTTGTCGCCGTAGGTCATGCGCAGGTCGCGTACCTCGACAGCAGGCCTGGCGACGGAAGATTCCACGGCGGCAGTCTAAGAAGGCGCACGCCAGGGGCCCAATCGCGTAGCTGTGATCCCGTGGATTCTTAACTGTCTATAAGGACGTTGGCCGCCCAACTCCCACCGAAGGACGGCCAACGCGAGGATGAGACGCGATGCCCCCGGGGCCATGACGCGGTGTCACAGACACAATTTCTGCTCGGGAGATCAACAAACAAGCGGTCAGGAATCGAGAAGCCCCACAGGCCCCCGGATTTCTAGGGTCGAGACATGTTCACTCTTCAGACCATCACCCTCGACGCCACTGACACCACGGACGCCCGCGCGTTCTACGAGAAGGCCTTCGGGCTCACCGACCAGATCTCCGTACGCCAGGGCCCGGGCACCGGCACCGGCCGGCCGTTCACGGTCTCGCTGGTCGTCGGCCAGCCCTCGACGGTCGACAGCCTCGTCGACTCCGCGCTCGCCGCCGGGGCCACCTCCCTCAAGCCGGTCGAGAAGTCGTTCTGGGGCTACGGCGGCATCGTCCAGGCGCCCGACGGCTCGATCTGGAAGGTCGCGACCTCCGCCAAGAAGGACCGCGGCCCCGCCACCCGCGAGATCGACGACATCGTCCTGCTCCTCGGCGTCGCCGACGTCAAGGCCAGCAAGCGGTTCTACGCCGAGCGCGGGCTGGGCGTGAAGCGGAGCTTCGGCGGCAAGTACGCCGAGTTCGAGGCCGCGCCCGGGGCCGTCCAGCTCGCGATCTACCCCCGGCACGCGCTGGAGAAGGAGACCGGCGTCGCGCTCGACCCGGATGCTGCGTACGGGATCGTCCTGGGCGGTGGCGGCGAGGCCTTCACCGACCCGGACGGGTTCACCTGGCAGGCTGGGGACCATGGCACGCACGATCGCGACGAACACGACCGTTGATCTCGAGGGGCTCCTGGAGTTCGTACGCCCCCGCCACCAGATGATCCTGGTGACCAGCCGGGCAGACGGGTCCCCGCAGCTCTCGCCGGTCACCGGCGGCGTCGACGACGACGGCCGGATCGTGATCGCGACCTATCCCGAGCGGGCCAAGACCCGCAACGCCCGCATCCGCCCGCAGGTCAGCGTCATGGTCCTCTCCGATGAGTGGAACGACGCCTGGGTCCAGGTCGACGGCGCGGCCGAGGTGCTCGACGCCGCCGCGGGGGAGGAGGCATTGGATGCCTTCGTCACCTACTTCCGCAACATCTCAGGTGAGCACTCCGACTGGGACGAGTACCGCCAGGCCATGGTCGACCAGGGCAAGTCCCTCCTCAGGATCACCCCGAATCGCTGGGGCCCGGTCGCCACCGGCGGCTTCCCCGCCCGATTGGCCTGAGCGTGCGGCAGTGGCTCGTGTCAGTCGGCTTTAGTCAATCGCCACTTGCGGGCAGAGACGCTGGAGACACTCCGCCCGAGCAGGCGTACGGCCTCAGCTTGACCGCGGGCGAGGACCACTTGATCTTCTTCGGTGGTCCATCGCTTCCGTGTGGCTCCGTACCGGCCCGCCTTCTCGGGCGGAGGCCGCCAGGCGGCAACCGCGGAAGCCGCCCTTCTCTTTCGCTCGAGCGCGAGCACATCCGCGGAGTACCACGCCCAAGCGGCGAGGCGGGCTGCTGCAACGTTCAGGCCCATGATGTTGAAGACCCCGTCCCGCGTGTTCGGGCGGGCGGTTCGTTCGACGCCGCACGTCCTGAAGATGGCTCTGCACACGTATGAAGCGATGGCGGGGCTCGCTGTCACCATGCTCACGAATGGTTCGCCTCGGGCGGTGAAGCCGACAGACCCATCTCCGTCGAGCAGTCCAAGCTCAACCGGCGGATCATGATGGCCACGGTCAAGGGCGTCTTCGCGCGCTTCTTCCCCGAGGTCGTGTGGGGCCAGGAGGTCAACGCTCACCACAACTACGTCGCCCGGGAGACCTATGACGGCGTCGACCTGGTGGTCACCCGCAAGGGCGCGATCTCGGCGAAGTCCGACGAGTTCGGCCTGATCCCGGGGTCGATGGGCACCGGCTCCTACGTCGTCCGCGGGCTCGGCAACGAGGCCTCCTGCTGCTCCGCGTCCCACGGCGCGGGCCGGAAGCTGGGAGTGGCCCATGGGTCACTCTCAGCTTCACAACCCTCGGGAACGTTCCCAGATCCCCAGGCGATGGCCCCACGGCAGGCGCGAGTTCAGCCGGCGCGGCTCGGAGAGGTGGACCAGGTCGAAGTCGGGGCCGAGAGCGCGGGTCATGTCCTCGGGGACGTACGTCCACGGCGGGCCGGCCTCATCGCTCGGACGGTCGATGGGGAAGATCCCCGACGCGACCCGACCGCCGGGGCGCACGACCGCGCGAGCCAGCTCACCGACGCGGCCGCGCCAGGCGGGCGGCAGTGCGCAGAAGAAGGTGTGGTCCCACATCAGGTCGACCGGTCCGCCGGTCGCGTCCAGGACGACGTCGACGTCGAGTGCGTCGCCGACCACGTAGGTGAGGTCCGGGTAGTGCTCCGCCGCGTGGGCGGCCGCCGTGGGTGAGAGGTCGACGACCGTCGTTCGCCATCCGGCAGCCGCCAACCCTGCGGCATCGTGCCCTCGGCCGGCGCCGGGAGCGAAGGCGGTGCCGGGCTCGCCGAGCAGCGCCGCGTCCTCCTCGATGTAGGCCAGGGGAGCGCCGAGGTCCCAGCCGGTCGTGCCACGGACGTAGGCGGTCTCCCAGTCGGTGGGGTCGTTGATGGTCATGGGCCACAGTCTCTACGACCGGCGCTCGAGTGGTTCCGTGTGCCGCCGCCGACCGGTACGCTTTCGAACATGAGATCGACTGGCGGTGCATCTCGGTCCGACGTACCGCTGCCGTTCGACGTCGCTCCTCGAGCGGCGTCGGCGCCTGCGAAGCGATCACCTGCACCTGCGCTGGAAGGCGGGCCGCAGATCCACCGTCTCGTCGGCGCGCATCTCACCTCCCGCGGCCTGCCGCCCGGGTCCGACCTGATGATCAACTCGCGCCGGCCCAGGCGCGGTGAGGTGGCGGTCGTGCGTTCCGGCGGCCGCATCCGGGTCGGCATCTTCGACCTCGAACGCGGTCGCGCGGTCCTGCGCTCCGACCGCGGCACCCGCTGGCTACCGCCCGACACCGTCTACGTCGGCGTCGCGGCCCTGGCCTCCCCGACCTTCGACGGGATGCCGACGGGCTGATCGGGATGCGGTGGTGACGTACGACACGTTCTCGCTGCCCCGTGGGCAAGTAAGGGTTGCCTTCGTTGAATCGCGTCGGGGAATAACGTCACAATGGTGTTGTGAAATTCGACGAGACCACTCTGCAGCCCGCAGAGACCAGCGAGGAGAGCACCCGCCAGCGGGTCGCTCGATCGCTGCTCGTCGACGGTCCGCAGACCGCTGCGACGCTGGCCAAGAGGCTCGACCTCACCCCGGCCGCGGTCAGGCGCCACCTGGATGCCCTGGCCGAGGAGGAGGCGGTGGAGCAGCGTCAGCCGCGCACCGCGTCCACGCGCGGGCGGGGTCGCCCGGCCAAGCTCTTCGCGCTCACCGACCAGGGTCGGGACGGCTTCGAGAAGAAGTACGACGATCTGGCCGTGGAGGCGCTGCGGTTCCTCTCCGAGGTGGCCGGCGAGGAGGCGGTGCGGGAATTCGCGGAGCGCCGCGCGTCGTTCATCAAGGAGGGGCTGGACCGGATCGCCGCAGGCGAGACGGACCTCAGTCCCGCGCAGGTGCTCGCGAACGTGTTCACGGCCAACGGCTACGCGGCTTCCGTCAGGGAGCTGCCGTTGATCAACGGCCATGACGCGGGTGAGCAGCTGTGTCAGCAGCACTGCCCGGTCGCCCACGTCGCCCAGGAGTTCCCCGAGCTCTGCGAGGCGGAGACGGAGGCGATCGCGAAGCTGCTCGGCACCCACGTACAACGCTTGGCCACCATCGCCCACGGTGACGGTGTCTGCACGACGCACATCCCTCCCGGGTCCTCCGGGTCCGGTGAAGTTTCGAAGAAGAAGGAGCAGGTCACGACATGACCTCCATCGAGGAGCTCAACCCCGAGCTGAAGGGCATCGGGAAGTACGAGTTCGGCTGGGCCGACCCCGACGTCGCCGGTGCCGCCGCGCAGCGTGGTCTCAACGACGCCGTCGTGCGCGACATCTCCGGCAAGAAGTCGGAGCCGCAGTGGATGCTCGACCTGCGCCTGAAGGGCCTGAAGCTCTTCGGCCGCAAGCCGATGCCCACCTGGGGCTCGGACCTCTCGGACATCGACTTCGACAACATCAAGTACTTCGTGCGGTCCACCGAGAAGCAGGCCACCAGCTGGGAGGACCTGCCCGAGGACATCAAGAACACCTACGACAAGCTCGGCATCCCGGAGGCGGAGAAGCAGCGCCTGGTCGCCGGTGTCGCGGCTCAGTACGAGTCCGAGGTCGTCTACCACCAGATCCGTGAGGACCTGGAGCAGCAGGGCGTGCTCTTCCTCGACACCGACACCGCGCTCAAGGAGCACCCGGAGATCTTCCAGGAGTACTTCGGCACGGTGATCCCGGTCGGCGACAACAAGTTCGCCGCGCTGAACACCGCGGTGTGGTCGGGTGGCTCCTTCATCTACGTGCCCAAGGGTGTCCACGTCGACATCCCGCTGCAGGCCTACTTCCGGATCAACACCGAGAACATGGGCCAGTTCGAGCGCACCCTGATCATCGCCGACGAGGACTCCTACGTTCACTACGTCGAGGGCTGCACCGCGCCGATCTACCAGTCCGACTCGCTGCACTCCGCGGTCGTCGAGATCATCGTGAAGAAGAACGCCCGGGTTCGCTACACGACCATCCAGAACTGGTCGAACAACGTCTACAACCTGGTCACCAAGCGCGCCGTCTGCGAGGAGGGCGCGACCATGGAGTGGGTCGACGGCAACATCGGCTCCAAGGTGACCATGAAGTACCCGGCGGTCTACCTGATGGGTGAGCACGCCAAGGGCGAGACCCTCTCGATCGCGTTCGCCGGCGAGGGCCAGCACCAGGACGCGGGCGCCAAGATGGTTCACGCCGCCCCCAACACCTCCTCGAGCATCCTCTCGAAGTCGGTGGCCCGTGGTGGTGGCCGCACCTCCTACCGCGGCCTGATCCAGGTCAACGAGGGCGCCCACGGCTCCAAGTCCAACGTGCTGTGCGACGCGCTTCTGGTCGACCAGATCTCGCGCTCGGACACCTACCCCTACGTCGACATCCGTGAGGACGACGTGTCGATGGGCCACGAGGCGTCGGTCTCGAAGGTCTCCGACGACCAGCTGTTCTACCTGATGTCCCGCGGCATGGCCGAGGACGAGGCGATGGCGATGATCGTGCGCGGCTTCGTCGAGCCGATCGCCAAGGAGCTCCCGATGGAGTACGCCCTCGAGCTCAACCGCCTGATCGAACTGCAGATGGAAGGAGCCGTCGGCTGATGACGGCAGTAGCTGACGCTCTCGAGATGAACAAGGTCGAGAGCCACCTCCACCCGGAGGGATCGTTCGACGTCGAGGCCCACGAGGTGCCGAAGGGTCGCGAGGAGATCTGGCGGTTCACTCCGCTCAAGCGTCTCCACGACATCCACGACGACGCCCCGTTCGCCGACGGTGCGACCAAGGTGGAGGTCGAGGCGGCCGCCGGCGTGACCGTCGAGACCGTCGCGGCCGACGATGCCGTACGCGGCTCCTCGGGTCTGGTCCCGACCGACCGGGTCTCGGCGCGGGCCTGGGCGGCCAGCACCGGTGCGACCGTCGTGCGGATCCCGACCGACACCGTCATCGAGGGTGCGACCGTGATCCGTCACCACGGCACCGGCTCGGAGACGGCCGGCGCCGGTCACGCAGTGATCGTCGCGGAGAAGTTCGCCAAGGCGACCGTCGTGCTGGTCTTCGAGGGCTCCGCCGTCGTCGCCGACAACATCGAGATCGTCGTCGAGGACGGCGCCGACCTCACCGTGGTCTCGGTCCAGGACTGGGCCGACGACGCCGTCCACCTCTCCACCCAGCACGCCAAGGTCGGCCGCGACGCCAACCTCAAGCACGTCTCGGTGAGCTTCGGTGGCGACGTGGTGCGCCACGACTTCTCGGCGGAGTACGCCGGCCCCGGCGGCTCCGTGGAGTCGCTCGGCCTCTACTTCGCGGACGCCGGCCAGCACATCGAGCACCGTCTCTTCGTCGACCACACCGCTCCGAAGACCAAGTCCAACGTGGTCTACAAGGGCGCGCTGCAGGGCGAGAAGGCCCACGCGGTCTGGATCGGCAACGTGCTGATCCGCAAGGAGGCCGAGGGCATCGAGACCTACGAGGAGAACCGCAACCTCATCCTCACCGACGGTGCCTGGGCCGACTCCGTGCCCAACCTGGAGATCGAGACCGGCGAGATCGAGGGCGCGGGTCACGCGTCGGCGATCGGCCGCTTCGACGACGAGCAGCTCTTCTACCTGCAGAGCCGCGGCATCTCCGAGACCGAGGCCAAGCGCCTGGTCGTGCACGGCTTCTTCAACGACCTGATCCGCCAGATCGGCGTCCCCGAGCTCGAGGAGAAGCTGACCGGCACGGTCGAGGCCGAGCTCGCCAAGAACATCAACACCCTGATCACGAAGGACAACGCATGAGCACGCTGGAGATCAAGGACCTGCAGGTCTCGGTCGAGACCGAGGACGGTCCCAAGGAGATCCTCAAGGGCGTCACGCTGACCATCAACTCCGGCGAGACCCACGCGATCATGGGCCCCAACGGCTCGGGCAAGTCGACCCTTGCCTACTCGATCGCCGGCCACCCGAAGTACACGATCACCGGCGGCACCGTCACCCTCGACGGTGAGGACGTCCTGGAGATGTCGGTCGACGAGCGTGCCAAGGCCGGCCTCTTCCTCGCGATGCAGTACCCGGTCGAGGTCCCCGGCGTGAGCGTCGCCAACTTCCTGCGCACCGCGAAGACGGCGCTGGACGGCGAGGCCCCCAAGCTGCGTACGTGGGTCAAGGACGTCAACGGTGCGATGAACAAGATGCACCTGGACCCGTCCTTCTCCCAGCGTTCGGTGAACGAGGGCTTCTCCGGCGGTGAGAAGAAGCGTCACGAGATCGCCCAGCTCGACATCCTCGACCCGGCCTTCGCGCTGCTCGACGAGATCGACTCCGGC
The DNA here is from genome assembly GCF_042798275.1 of Nocardioides sp. NPDC057767. NCBI lineage: Bacteria > Bacillati > Actinomycetota > Actinomycetes > Propionibacteriales > Nocardioidaceae > Nocardioides > Nocardioides sp. NPDC057767. The sequence goes on from NZ_JBHVKJ010000042.1 coordinate 35,571, forward strand.
CTCGACATCGACGCGCTCAAGGTGGTCTCCGAGGGCATCAACGACTTCCGCGCCCGTGAGGCCAAGTCGGTCCTGCTGATCACCCACTACACCCGCATCCTGCGCTACGTGAAGCCCGACCAGGTGCACGTCTTCGTCGCCGGCCGGATCGCGGAGTCGGGTGGCCCCGAGCTCGCCGAGGAGCTGGAGGCCAACGGCTACGAGAAGTACGTCACGGCAGGGGTCTGACATGAAGGGTCTGCTGCCCGACCTGGATCTGGTCCGCAAGGACTTCCCGATCCTGGAGCGCACCTTCGACGGCGGCGAGACCCCGCTGGTCTACCTCGACAGCGCCAACACCTCGCAGAAGCCGCAGATCGTGATCGACACCATGGTCGACCACCTGGAGCGGCACAACGCCAACATCGCTCGGGCGATGCACCACCTGGGCGCGGAGGCCACCGAGGCGTTCGAGGGGGCGCGTGACATCGTCGCGCGCTTCCTCGGTGCGCCCGAGCGCGACGAGGTGATCTTCACCAAGAACGCCTCCGAGGCGCTCAACCTGGTCGCCAACACGGTCCCGCTGACCGCCGGCGACGTGGTCGTGACCACCGAGATGGAGCACCACTCCAACATCGTTCCGTGGCAGCTGGCCACGCAGCGCGCGGGTGCGACGTTGAAGTGGTTCGGGCTCACCGACGACGGCCACCTGGACCTCGCGAACATCGACGAGCTGATCACGCCCGCGACCAAGATCGTGACGCTGACCTGGGTCTCCAACATGCTCGGCACCGTCAACCCGGTCGCCGAGATCGCCCGGAAGGCCCACGAGGTCGGTGCACTCGTCGTCGTGGACGCGGCCCAGGCCGCCCCGGTGCTGCCGATCGACCTGACGTCGATGGCGGAGGAGGAGCGTCCCGACTTCCTGGTCTTCACCGGTCACAAGGTGGTCGGCCCGACCGGCATCGGCGTCCTGTGGGGTCGGCGTGCCGCCCTCGAGGCACTGCCGCCGTTCCTGGGCGGTGGCGAGATGATCGCGACGGTGACGATGGAGAAGTCGACCTACGCACCGATCCCGCACAAGTTCGAGGCCGGCACCCCGCCGATCGCGGAGGCCATCGGTCTCGGCGCCGCGCTGGAATACCTCATGCACGTCGGCATGGAGAACATCCACGCCCACGAGCAGGCGATCACGGCCTACGCGCTGGAGCGTCTCGCGAGTGTGCCGGGTGTGACCGTGCTCGGCCCGGCCGACGCCGCCCAGCGCGGCGGTGCGATCGCGTTCGAGCTCGATGGTGTGCACCCGCACGACGTCGCCCAGGTGCTCGACTCAAAGGGCGTCGCCATCCGCGCCGGGCACCACTGCGCCAAGCCTGCCCACCAGCGGTTCGGCGTGCAGGCCTCCAACCGGATGTCGTCCTACCTCTACACCACGCCCGCCGAGATCGACGCGCTGGTCGAGGGGCTGGAATACGTACGCACGTTCTTCAAGTTGGACCAGTGATGACGGCCGCGAATCTGGAAGCGATGTACCAGGAGATCATCCTGGACCACTACAAGAACCCGCACGGGAAGGGTCTTCGCGACCCCTTCGAAGCCGAGGTTCACCACGTCAACCCGACCTGCGGTGACGAGATCACCCTGCGCGTCCACGTCGACGGCGGCAAGATCGAGGACATCTCCTACGACGCCCTCGGCTGCTCCATCTCGCAGGCCTCCGCCTCGGTGCTCAACGACCTGGTCGTCGGCAAGAGCGTGGATGAGGCGATGGCCGTCCACGAGGAGTTCCTGCGCTTGATGCAGGGCAAGGGCCAGGTGGAACCCGACGAGGACATTCTGGAGGACGGCATCGCCTTTGCCGGCGTCGCCAAGTTCCCCGCCCGGATCAAGTGCGCGCTGCTGTCGTGGATGGCGTGGAAAGACGCCACAGCGCAGGCCACCAACGACCTGGCTAACGCCGAGGAGAAGTGATGACTGAGACGGACCACAGCACACACGACCATCACGCGGGTCACGACCACGCCGGTCACGACCACGCCGGTCACGACCACGCCGGTCACGACCACTCGGGTCACGGCCATGGTCACGGTCACGAGGCCCCGGAGTGGCAGGGGATGCGTACGTCCACGGTCGAGGGCGCGAGCCTGAAGATCGAGGACGTCGAGGAGGCGATGAAGGACGTCGTCGACCCCGAGCTCGGCATCAACGTCGTCGACCTGGGCCTGATCTACGGCCTGCACATCGAGGACCACTCCAACGTCGTCATCGACATGACGCTGACCTCGGCCGCCTGCCCGCTGACCGACGTCATCCAGGACCAGACCGCCACCGCGCTGGAGGGCCTGGTCAACGACGTGCACATCAACTGGGTCTGGATGCCGCCGTGGGGCCCTGACAAGATCACCCCCGACGGCCGGGAGATGCTGCGCGCTCTCGGGTTCAACGTCTGAGGGTTCGCCCCGACGTGGGAGTCCTGGGGTCACTGGGTGACCTCGGGACTCCCACGTCGCTTTTCATGCGACGCTTCGGGCCTTCGCGATCGCGTCCTGGCTGCGCTTGTAGGGCTTCCTGCCGGGTGTTCTGGGGGTGTCTCGGGGTCTGCCGCTCTCCAGGAGGACACCGCCCCAGACACCCCACTCCCGCCGGTCGATGCCGAGGGCGAGGCAGGTCTGCCGCATCGGGCAGCCCGCGCAGACCTCCTGCGCCTCGGCGAGCTGGGTGAGATCCTCGGGGTGAAAGAGCTCCGGGTCCTCGCCCACGCAGGCCCACTCGTCGGTCCGGGGCGTCGGGTGCTTCAGCGTCAGCTCATAGGTCTTGGTGCTGAATCCCTCTCCGAAGAGTGTGATGATCTCCATCTCGTTCACCTCCTGGTGAATGTTGCTGAACATGAGAAAGGGCCGCTCCTCGTCGATCGGAGCGGCCCGGTGGATGCGATGAGCACCTACGTCTGCTGCGGCTCCGGGCGCGTGAACTCCACGCCCTGGACCGGCCAGTCCAGGATGTCGTAGGTGTTGATGCACTCGCGCATGACCTCAACGCTACTGACGGGATCCCTGCGCGGCCACTGGTTTGTTTGGCAGGGTTGAGGCATGGACGTAGCCGCCCGCACCGCAGCCAACCGCCGCCTGCTCGCCGACTTCTTCGACGGCCTCGATGAGTCCCAGCTGGAGACGCAGAGCCTGTGCTCGGCCTGGACGGTCCGGGAGGTGCTGGGCCACAGCGCGATGCCGTTCTCGGTCGGGATCGGACGGCTGCTGTGGCGTACGTTGCTGGCCGGTGGCTCCATCGACCGGGCCTCCTCGGCGATAGCCGAGGAGCAGGCGCGGCGGCCGGTTGCCGAGCTGACCGGGCTGCTGCGGACGTACGCGGGCAAGCGGGTGCCGGCGCCCGGGGTCGGTCCGATGGGGCAGTTCACCGACCACTGCATCCACCTGCGCGACTGCGCCCGGCCGCTCGGCCTCGACACCGATGTCGCGCTCGAGGACTGGCGTGCCGTGCTCGACTGGCTGCCGACCAAGCAGGCGTCGCTCGGCGTGGTGCCGGCCGGACGGCTCGACGGGCTCGCGCTGCGCGCGAGCGATCAGGACTGGTCCTGGGGCGAGGGAGCGGAGGTCACCGGCCCGAGTGAGGCGCTGGCGATGGCGCTCTCCGGCCGGTCGGTCGCGCTGGCGGATCTGGACGGACCGGGGGTGGGGACGCTGCGGGAGCGAGTCGGCCCGACCCGGTAGCCCCGGCCGGGTAGGCTCCGCGGACGTGGAAGCTCCTCGGATCTGGTTCGGGTACATCGCCGCGGTGGGGATCGCGGTGATCGGGCTGATCACGCTGGATCCGCTGGCGTTCGGGCTGGCCGTCGCCGTGCTCGTCGCGACGGTGCTGGGGGAGTGGTATCGCGGCCGGCAGGCCGCACTCGCCCTCGCGGCCCAGAACGCCGACCTTCCCGACCTGGTCTCGCGATGGGCGCGGGGGTGGGCCTACGCGCGGGGCTTCCCGCGGCCTGCGGCGGTGCCCGGGGGCGTACGCATCGAGGTGGGGGAGCCGGAGCGGAGGGTCGAGTGGGTGACGACCGACGACGCGGACACGCTCGCCGGGCTCGTCGACACGGTCCGGGCCACACCCGAGGCGTGGCTGTCGGTGGTGACCGACTCGCCCGGGAGCGTACGTCCGTGGTTCGCCGAGGGTGGGCTGGTGGCCGGCGAGGCGGAGGAGGCGTTGATGTCGATCGGTCTCGCCGACCACGCGTTGCGCAAGCTTCCCGAGGGCTACCGCGTCGAGGTGGAGCGCGACGGCGGCGTCATCGCCGTGACGGTGCGCTCCGACGACGATGCCGACGTGGCGGCGGCCGGCGGACGGATCGCGATCATCGGCACCGACGCCGTCGCCGACCGCATCCAGACCGACCCCGGCCACCGGCGCCGCGGGCTGGGCGGCGCGGTGATGAGCCTGCTCGTCACGGCCGCCCGGGAGGCCGGTGCGGTCCACGGGCTCCTGGTCGCCAGCGAGATGGGGGAGGCCCTCTACGCGGGGCTCGGCTGGCGCGTCGAGGCTCGTCTGATCACGGCCCGGTCGACCGCGCCGCGTACGTCGGCCGAGTCCCGGCACGGCTGACCACAACTTGTGGTTGAGTGGCGCCTATGAGCGACGACGCCGCGACCCCCGCGCCTGATGCCCCTGCCTTCGACTCCCAGCAGGAGGCCGACATCGCCGCGTTCTGGGAGGACGTGAAGCACCACGCCCACCTGAGCGCCGCGCCGGGCTACTTCGGTGCCTCGCCGCTGGAGGCGCTGCAGCCGCCGGCCTGGGCCTTCGGAGGCACGCCCGAGCAGTCCAACGAGCTGCTCGAGCTCGTTCTCGAGGGCGTCAAGACCGCGACCGCCTCGGCGATGTGGGACTACGAGGCCGCCGAGGAGCCGATCCCGACCGTCGGCACGCTCGGCATCGTCCTCGACGGCGCCGGCCACCCGCGGGCCCTGGTCGTGACGACCGCCGTGGACGTGGTGCCGTTCGACGAGGTCTCCGAAGAGCACGCCCGCGCCGAAGGTGAGGGTGACGGCACCCTGGAGCACTGGCGCGAGGTCCACCGGACCTTCTTCTCCGAGGAGGCCGGCCACGACCGCGGCTTCGCCGAGGACATGCCGGTCGTCCTCGAGCGCTTCGAGCTCATCTGGCCGAAGCCCGAGTGAACCGAGCCGGATGACACCGCAGGAGCTGACCGACCGGGTCCGGGCGATCTGCCTCGGGTTCCCGGAGAGCGCCGAGCGGGTCACGCACGGTGCGCCCGGGTTCTTCGTGACGAAGCAGTTCGTGATGCTCTGGCCGCGCGGGCACCACGGGCGTGACGAGCCGCATCTGTGGGCGGCCGCGGCGCCCGGCGTGCAGGACGAGGTCGTGGGCGATGATCCCGAGCGCTTCTTCGTGCCTGCCTATGTCGGTGGCCGCGGCTGGGTCGGGATGCGGCTCGACGGTGACGTCGACTGGGCTGAGGTCGCCGAGATCTGCGAGGACGCCTACCGGCAGATCGCACCGGAGCGCTTGGTGCGCGACCTGGGCCGGTAGCGTACGGCCATGCCCAACGTCGCCGTCCCGGTCGCTCGGATCCAGCGCTGGGTCGACAACTTCGCGGCCCGCCACGGCGAGACCCGGCTCGCGGTCGGCTCCGGGGCACTGACCGGTACCGCGGCCGACGGGTCCTCCTTCATCGCGGCGCTCCCGTTCGAGAAGACGTACGCCGGTCCGGCCGAGGTCGAGGCGTTCGTCGCCGCCTCGGCTGCTCCGCGGGAGTGGGGCATCCTGCTGGTGCGCAAGGGCGGCTTCGCGATCGCCCGGATGAGTGGCGCCGAGATCGCCGACCACAAGATCGGCCGCCGCCACGTCCAGGGAAAGACCAAGGCCGGTGGCTGGAGCCAGCAGCGCTTCGCCAGGCGCCGGGCGAACCAGGCGAGTGCGGCCTACGAGGCAGCCGCGGACCACGCCGCCCGGATCCTCGACGGGCTGAGCGGCCCGCTCGTCACCGGCGGCGACCACGGGGGCGTCGACGACGTGCTCGGGGACCGGCGGCTGGCGTCGATGACCGTGACGGGACCGTGGCTGGCCGTGCAGGACCCCAACCGAGCGGTGCTCGATCAGGCGATCGAGGACGCCCAGAAGGTGCGGATCGAGGTCCTCAACGCCGACTCCTGACGCCTCGGCGTCAGGGGAGCTGCCAGACTCCCGGTGAACCCTTGGTCATCGAGCCGTCGCTCAGGAGCGTCTGGCGGGCGCGTCGGGCGGCGTAGCGCCAGCGGAGCTCGCCCTCCGGGGTGGTCTCGAAATCGCCGGGCAGGAGCTGGTCGGCCAGCTGGGTCTCGAGCTCGTCGAGCACGGCGTCGGCGGTCATCGAGCCGCCGGCCGTCTCGAGGATCTCGAGGATGAGCGGCGCGAAGGCGGCCGGTGGGGTCCACTTGCGGGGAGCGGACTTGGTGACGACCTTCGGGGCGGAGGCCGTCGAGCTCGTCGTGGTCTTGCGCACCCGGGTCGCCGGTTTCTTCACCGGGGCCGGAGCGGGCGGGGCCGGGGGCCGGCCGTGGATGCACTGTGACTTCGGCAGGTCACACAGCTCGCAGTAGTCAGTCTCGGACATCGGCTCAACGATATCGGCCCGATCACGCCGTCGTGGCATCCCGGCGGTGAATGCGGTCACGACCTGCGAGGATGCGCTACTTTGGCAAGCATGTGGCAGCCCGACCCCGGGTGGCACCTCCTCCCCGGAGGCACCGGACCCTCCACACTGGGGGTCTGGCGCACCGCCGTGGGCGAGGAGCCGGTCGTGGTCAAGCGGGTCGGTCGCCCGGGGACGTACGACCCGGTCGAGCTGAGTCGCCGCCGGCACTTCGCCTATTGGCGCCGCGCGGCCGACGTCGCGGTCTCGGGGCTGGTCGACGACACCCCGGGCATGATCTGCGCCCGCACGAGCGTGGCCGAGGACGACGAGGGCGTCACCCTGACCACCGAATGGGTCGAGGACGCCGCCAACTCCGGCCTCTTCGCGGCGCTCTCGATGGGACGCTTCGCCGGCGCGGACCTCGGCGAGGTGCGCTGGCTGGCGCGTGACCAGTTCCGTGACCGGATGGCCCGGGTGGAGTACAACGGCGGCTGGCCGACCATGATGCGTACGACCGCTGCGGACATCGCCCACACCCTCTGGGAGCGGCGCGGTCGCTTCACCGACCTCCTCGACGAGCTTCCCCAGGTCGCCCAGCACGGCGACCCCGCGCCCCAGAACCTCCTCGGCCGCACCGACGACGGCGAGCGGTTGGTCGCGATCGACTGGTCGAGCCTCGGTCGCGGCCCCGTCGGTGGAGATCTCGGGCTCTACCTGCTGCACGCCCGGGAGTCGTTCGAACCGTTGCTGGAGGCGTACGTCCTCGGGCTGCCGCCCGGCATCGCGACCCGCGACGAGGTGACCCTCGGCGCCCGGATCAGCGCGGTCTACACCGCGCTCAGCCGCGCCGAGTGGGCGCTGAGCAGGGTCACGCCGGGCGAGGGTCCGCTGCTCGCGAAGTTCCGTCACCCGGCGGTCGCACCCCATCTGCGTACGCTGCAGAAGCAGGCGCCGCTGGTGGAGGCGCTGCTCGAGATGTGAGGGCGGGGCCTACGGCCTGTCGAGATCCCGCGCCTTGAACGTGTCGCACCCGGCGATCGAGTCGGGCGTGGTCATGCCCTTCCGGAACCACGCGATCCGCTGCTCGGAGGAGCCGTGGGTGTACTGCGAGGTGTCCACGCGGCCGGTGGTCCGGGACTGGATGTGGTCGTCGCCGACGGTCTTGGCGGCATCGATGCCCTCGGTGATGTCCTGGTCGGTGATGTCTTCGACGAATCCGTCGTTCTCGGCGGCGGCCGTCCACATGCCGGCGTAGCAGTCGGCCTGGAGCTCCAGGCGGACCGCGTCGGAGTCGGGGCCCTGCTGGGTGCGGACCTGGCCCATGGTGCCGAGCAGGTTCTGGATGTGGTGGCCGTACTCGTGGGCGAGCACGTAGGCGCGTACGAAGGTGGTGTCCTGACCACCGAGCTGCTCGAAGATCGAGTCGAAGAACGTCGGGTCGAGGTAGATGGTCTCGTCGGCCGGGCAGTAGAACGGGCCGACGGAGCTCGAGGCCGCGCCGCAGCCGCCGGTCTGGACCTGGTCGGCGAAGATCACCACGGACTGCTCGGGGCGGAACCGGGAGGTGAGGTCGGGCTGGGAGTCCCAGTAGCCCGTCATCGAGTTCTCCAGAGCCACGAAGGCGCAGTTCTCGTCGGTGTTGGCGTCCTCGCCGGTCCGGCAGGACCCGAAGTCGCCGGTGTCGCCGCCCTCGGCCGCCTCGAGCCCGCCGAAGGTGCCGGTGCCGACCGAGGTCGAGCCGCCGTCGCCGAGCACCTGCGGGCCGACGCCGGTGCACTGGGTGATGAGGAAGAAGACCAGCAGCACGATGACCGTGCCGATGCCACCGCCGGCCTTGCCTCCGGGAATCGGGATCCTGGCACCCCCGCCACCGAACCCGCCACCGCCACCGCCGCCGGAGGTCCGGCTGGTGTCGAGTCTGGCCTTCGGGTTGAACCGCATCTTGTCCCCCTGGAGGTGCTGATGTGTGGAGCCGAGTGCCCCGCCCATACACTAGTGGTCTGTCTCGTGAGGGGCTGCGCGCTACGCGCGCCCATGGCGCACGCCTCGCTGCGTTGGCGCCGCTCGGAAGACAGCCCGGTATGCCGTCGCGTCGCCGCCTTGCGAGCCATACACCCTGAACACGCCTAGCACCGAGCCCCTCACGAGACAGACCACGACTGCGATGATCACTGCCCATGACCTAGAAGTCCGCGTCGGCGCCAGACTTTTGATGGAGAACGTCACTTTCCGAGTCGGACCCGGCGACAAGGTCGGGCTCGTGGGCCGTAACGGCGCTGGGAAGACGACCCTGACGAAGGTGCTCGCCGGCGACCATCTGCCTGCCTCCGGAACGGTGTCCAACACCGGCGAGATCGGCTACCTGCCCCAGGACCCGCGGGTCGGCGACCCCGAGGTGATCGCCAAGGACCGCATCCTGTCCGCGCGCGGGCTCGACGATGCCGTACGCCGCATGCGCATCGCCGAGGAGGAGATGGGCTCCGAGGATCCGAACCTGCGCGAGAAGGCGATGAAGCGCTACCAGCGCGCTCACGACGAGCTCGACGCGGGCGGTGGCTACGCGGCCGAGACCGAGGCCCTGCAGATCGCCCAGTCGCTGGGCATCCCCGACCGGATCATGACCCAGCCCCTCAAGACGCTCTCCGGTGGTCAGCGCCGCCGGGTGGAGCTCGCGCGGATCCTGTTCTCCAGCGCCGAGGTGCTGATCCTCGACGAGCCGACCAACCACCTCGACGCCGACTCGATCATCTGGCTGCGCGACTGGATGAAGTCCTACAAGGGCGGCTTCATCGTGATCTCCCACGACAACGACCTGCTCGCCCAGACGGTCAACAAGGTCTTCCACCTCGACGCCAACCGCGAGGTGATCGACATCTACAACATGCCGTGGAAGCAGTACCTGACCCAGCGGGAGACCGACGAGGCCCGGCGCAAGCGCGAGCTGATGAACGCGCAGAACAAGGCCAAGACGCTCACCGACCAGGCCAACAAGATGCGGGCCAAGGCCACCAAGGCGACCGCGGCCCAGCAGATGCTCAAGCGCGCCGAGAAGCTGATGGAGGGCGTCGAGGGCGAGCGTCAGCAGGAGAAGGTCGCGGCGATCAAGTTCCCCTCGCCCGCGCCGTCCGGCAAGACCCCGCTCACCGCCAACGACCTGTCGAAGTCCTACGGCGCCCTCGAGGTCTTCACGGCCGTCGATCTGGCGATCGACCGGGGGACCCGGGTGGTCATCCTCGGGCTCAACGGCGCCGGGAAGACCACGATGCTGCGCATCCTGGCCGGGGTCGACGAGCCCGACACCGGTCGCGTGGTGCCCGGTCATGGCCTCAAGGTCGGCTACTACGCCCAGGAGCACGAGACGCTCGACACCAAGCGGTCGGTGCTGGAGAACATGCAGTCCGCGGCGCCTCAGCTCACCGACACCGAGGCCCGCACCGTGCTGGGTGCGTTCCTCTTCACCGGTGACGACGTGCACAAGCCCGCCGGGGTGCTCTCCGGCGGGGAGAAGACCCGGCTGGCGCTGGCCTCCCTGGTCGTCTCCGCGGCCAACGTGCTCCTGCTCGACGAGCCCACCAACAACCTCGACCCGGCCTCCCGTGAGGAGGTGCTCAACGCGATCCGCCGCTACGAGGGCGCGATCGTGCTGGTCACCCACGACGAGGGCGCCGTGCACGCGTTGGAGCCCGACAAGGTGCTCATCCTCCCCGACGGCGTCGAGGACCTGTGGAACGAGGAGTACGCCGACCTGGTCTCGCTCGCCTGAGGCCGAGTCGGCATCAGGCGAGGGTGCGGACGAACGTCACCGGCATCGAGGTCGGGTAGCGGTAGGAGAGCGAGTCGGTGTTGCGCTCGACCTGGTCGGCCGGCACCGCGAGGGAGACCTCGGGAAGGCGCTCCAGCACGGTGCGTACGGCTGCCTGGACGATGATCGTGCCGGGCCGCTGGGCGGGGCAGGAGTGCGGGCCGGCGCTCCACGACATGTGGGCCCGGTTGCCGATCTCGACCCACGGGTCGCCGCCGGTCATCAGCGGGTCGAGGTTGGCCGCGGCGATGCACGGCACCACCGCGTCGCCCTTGCGGATCAGCTGACCGCCGAGCTCGACGTCGCGCAGCGCGAAGCGCGGGGTGATGTTGTAGCAGGGCGGGTCGCGCCACATCACCTCCTCGATCGCCTGGTCGACGCCGAGGCGACCGCCGCGCAGGCGGCCCGCGAAGCGCTCGTCGGAGAGCATCAGCAGGAGCGTCTGGGTGATCGTCGCGATGGTCAGCTCGTTGCCGGCGATGATCATCACGATCATCGCCTCCATGACCTCGTTGTCGTCCCACAGACCGGGGTCGTCGATGAGGTGCGAGGTGAGGTCGTCGCGAGGATCCATCCGGCGCCTGGCGATGTGGTCCACGATCTCGACGGCGAGCTCGATGACGCCCTCCTGGGCGAGCTGCCCGCCCCCGAGGACCTTGTGCGCGGCCTTGCGCATCGAGTCGCCGACCTCCGGGCCCATGCCGAACATCGCGGCGACCGAGAGGAGCGGGATCAGGACGGCGTAGTCCTGGACCAGGTCGGCCTCGCCGCGCTCGAGCATGTCGTCGACGAGGTCGTTGCAGATGCCGCGTACCTGCGCGGCGTAGCCGTGCTCGTCGACCCGGGAGAGGGCACGGTCGACCGGTGAGCGCAGCCGCCGGCGCAGCTCGCCGTCGTTGTGGAAGGAGTTCTGTCGGGTCGTCACGAAGGGGTAGATCGGCATGTCCGGCAGGATCTTGCCCTCCTGCACCGCGCTCCAGGTGTCGCCGTTGCGGGAGAAGACCTCCTCGTTACGGATGACCTCGCTGAACTCGGCGTAGCCCATCGCGAACCAGAGACGTACGCCGGGGGAGAGCTCGCCCGGAGCCACCGGACCCCACTCGGCCCGGAGCTGCTCGTGCACCTCCCGCGCCCGTGGCCCGACGGTGTCGGGCGCCTGGACGAGGTCGGTGAGGTCGGCGAGACGTACGGTGCGGGTGGCGCTCATCGCGGGGCCTGTCGTCTGGGTCTGGTTGCGGGTCAGTGGGTCTTGAGAGCGTGGCGCACGAGAGCGGCGAGCGCTCGGACGCAGGCGTTGCGGTTCTTGGCGTTGCACACCACGATCGGGGTCTCGTCGTCGAGGTCGAGCGCCGCGCGGATCTGGTCGGGCTCGTAGTTCGGCGCGCCCGGGAACTGGTTGATCGCGACGACGAACGGCAGGGACGTACGCGTCTCGAGCTGGTCCAGCACCTCGAAGGAGTCTTCGACGCGGCGGGTGTCGACCAGGACCAGGGCGCCGGCGGCTCCCTCGGCGAGGCCGGACCACAGGTCCCAGAAGCGGCGCTGCCCGGGGGTGCCGAACAGGTAGAGCGCGATCTCGTCGGTCAGCGTGATCCGGCCGAAGTCCATCGCGACGGTGGTCGTCGACTTCTCCGGTGTGGCCTCGACCTCGTCGATCCCCTCGCTGGCCTGGGTGATCGACTCCTCGGTGCTGAGCGGCTCGATCTCGCTGACCGAGCCGATCAGGGTGGTCTTGCCGACCCCGAAGGAGCCGACCACGAGGATCTTGACCGACTCGACGACCGTCGGTGCCAGGTAGTGGTTGTCAGAGGTGGTTGAGAGCATGCAGCACCTTCTGGAGGGTTTCGCGGGAGGGGCCGGCGGCGGTGTCGCTGTCGGGGCGCACGCCGATCAGGCCGGCGTCGATCATGTCCGAGGCGATCACCGCGAGCACGCTGACCGGCTGGCCGAGATGGACGGCCATCTCCGCCATCGAGATCACGCCGAGGCACTGGGAGAGGACCTCGCGCTCCTGGCGGCCCACCGATGCAGGGGTGGCCGACGGGCTGGTGTGGCCGACCAGGAGCGTCGCCGGGGTGAGCCGGTGGGTCGGGCGGACGCGACCGCCGGTCCGGACGTAGGACCGGATCGGGTGGTCGACGTAGTCGTCAGGCGCGTCGGGCATCGGCTCAGATCGAACGTCTCGGGGTGCTCATCGCGCGCTCCCCGATCATCAGGACGGTCGCCTGCATCTGCTGGGCGACCAGCGCCGGGTCGATGCTCATCTCGGTGACCACCGCGAGCCGGGATCCGTCGCCGGCGCCACGGATGAACAGGAAGCCGCCGTTGAACTCGACCATCACCTGACGGGGGTGGGCGTCGACGCCGAACTGACGGCTGATCCCGTGACCGAGCGAGGTCAGCCCGGCGCACGCCGCGGCCAGCTTGTCGGCCTCCTCGCGCGGGGTGTGGCTCGTGCGGACCCGGACGAGCCCGTCGGCGGAGAGGACCACGACATGACGTACGCCGCGTACTCCCGCGACCAGCTCCAGCATCCAGCTGTTCTCATCGGTCATGGTTCCTCCAGTGGTTCTCGGGTGCGGAATCGGTCTCCGCGGCGATGCTGCCGTCCTTGGGATCGACGGCCTGGTGTGGGATGGGCCTGCTGGCAGCGGGCGTGGCCGGAGTGCTGAGGAAGCTGCTCATCCACGCGCCCGCCTGCTCGGCGGTCGGCTCGGGGCGTGGTGGGACGACCCGGCTCACCGGTTGCTGTCCGGTCGCGAAGCGCTGGCCGCGCTTCGAGCGGCGCTGGGGCAGCCCGTCGGAGGTGAACAGCGACGGTTCCTGCTTCTCCTGGCCGGCAAGGGGATCGGGCGCCTTCGCGGCAGCGTAGACCGGCCAGGCCGGCGTCTGTGACGCGGGAGCGGAGGCCGGGGTACGCGGCTCCGGCTCGACGGCCGTGGGGCTCAGCGGGGTGGTCATCGACTCGGGAACGAGCACGGCGACCCGCAGGCCGCCGTGGACCGACTCGGTCAGATCGACCCGGAAGCCGTGGCGGCGCACGTAGGTGCCGACGACCGCGAGGCCGGTCTGCGGGATCTCGCCGAGGTCGTGCAGGCGCACCTGACGGGTGCCCGAGGCGATCTCGCGCATCCAGGCGAGGTTGGTCTCGTCCATGCCGACGCCCGCGTCGTCGATCTCGAGGGCCGCCCCGCGGCGTACGGAACGGATCGTGACCAGTACCTCGGTCGCCGGCGGCGAGGACTGGGTCGCGTTGGCGAGCAGCTCGGCGACGAGATGGATCAGCGGCTCGACGTACGCGCCCTGGACCGCCACCGGAGGGTCGCCCTCCACCCGCACCCGCCGGTAGGCCGTGATCCTTCCCGCAGCGCCGCGGACGACGTCCGCGATCGCCAGCGGGTCACGCCAGTGCTGCCCGGGCTGCTCCCCGCACAGCGTGGCGATGCTCTGCGCCAGCCGCGCCTGCTGCGCCGCCGCGTGGTCGACCCGCATCCCCGCCTCGAGCACGTCCGGCTCGGCCGGGAACTTGGCCACCATCCGCGTCGACTCCTCCTGGATCCGGTGCGCGGACGCCTGCACCTTGCGCGACAGCGACAGCACCGCCACCCGCATCCCGGCCTCGCCACCCCGTCCGGCCGCTCCAGCCGAGACGTCACGTACGTCGGCCGAGACGTCACTGGGGTCGATCGAGGTGTCACCTACGTCGGCCGAGACGTCACTCGCGTCGGCCGAGACGTCAGTCGGTGCCCCCTCGGGCCACCCCGCGGACGCGTCCGC
>NZ_JBHVKJ010000043.1:0-49197 GCF_042798275.1 Nocardioides sp. NPDC057767
CAATAACGTAGGCCAAGGCGATGCGGTGGCCACCGTTCTGGACGCCCGAGACAGCTGACGTCAGGTCGTTCAGCGAGCGCCGGCGACCTCCAGTAGCTCCGCGACCTCGTGGGCGCGGCAGTCGCAGTCGGCGTCACACGGCAAGAAGCGGTGACGTGCGTGACCGCAGTCGCGGCACGGCATGTCGTGAGAAAGCGTGAAGCTCTGCACCTCAACGGTGTCCCACATAACTAATTCATCCCCCAGAGAATGTTGGTCGGCCTTTATCGGTGAAACTGCATCGGTGAAGCTGCCTGATATGTAACACGATAATCCGCGACTTCGGAAGTGCTCGGACAACACGCCGAGACAATGTTTTCCCTGGTCAGTCGACCGATATGATTATTCGGTCGACCGATAGATAAACTCATAAGGGGCTCCTGTTGATGCCGTGTGGGCGTCCGCTTTACGGCACGTACGACGGGCCTCTTGGCGTGTGGACGGAATGAAAACAGAACGCAGACCGCCACGCGACCACCGACAAGGTGGTGTCGGGACGGAGACAGTTCCGGAGTGCAGAACGCCCAGAGGCGAAGGTCCCGGTCATCCCGCCGGACATGACCAGGCCCCGCCTGGCCCCGCGTCGAGGGAATCCCGTCGCTCCGTTGAGAGTTCCACTACCCGTGAAGAACATCGGATTCTTGTCTTTCGGTCACTGGACACCGTCGCCCTACTCGCAGACGCAGTCCGCACGAGACGCGCTGCTCCAGGGCATCGACCTCGCCGTCGCCGCCGAGGAGCTCAGCGTCGACGGCGCGTACTTCCGGGTCCATCACTTCGCGCGCCAGTACGCCTCGCCGTTCCCGCTGCTGTCCGCGATCGGTGCCCGCACGTCGAGGATCGAGATCGGCACCGGCGTCATCGACATGCGCTACGAGAACCCGCTCTACATGGCCGAGGACTCCGCGGCGGCCGACCTGATCTCCGGCGAGCGCCTGCAGCTCGGAATCAGCCGCGGCTCACCCGAGCAGGTCATCGAGGGGTGGCGCTACTTCGGCTACGAGCCGGGCGGGAACGCCTCGGAGGCCGACATGGCCCGCGCCCACACCGAGACCTATCTGAAGATCATCGAGGGCGCGCAGTTCGCCGAACCCAACCCGCGTCCGATGTTCCCGAACCCGCCCGGCAAGCTCCGCGTCGAGCCCTACTCCGAGACGCTGCGCGACCGCATCTGGTGGGGCTCGAGCTCGCTGGCGACCGCGCGCTGGGCTGCCGGTCTCGGCATGAACCTGCAGAGCTCCACCCTCAAGAACGACGAGAACGGCAAGCCGTTCCACATCCAGCAGCGTGAGCAGATCGAGGCCTACCGCGAGGCGTGGAAGGAGGCCGGGCACGACCGCGTGCCGCGCGTCTCTGTCTCCCGCTCGATCTTCGCCCTCGTCAACGAGGAGGACCGCCGCTACTTCGGCCTCGACCGGCAGGCCAAGGACCAGATCGGCAACATCGACGACCAGACCCGGGCCATCTTCGGACGTTCGTACGCCGCCGAGCCCGACGTCCTCATCCAGGAGCTGGCCGAGGACGAGGCGATCCAGGCCGCGGACACGCTGTTGCTCACCGTCCCGAACCAGCTCGGCGTCGACTACAACGCCCACGTCCTGGAGAGCATCCTGACCCACGTCGCACCCGGTCTCGGCTGGCGATAGCAGGAGATCGCGTGGGTGGGACCGCACAACTTCCGGGTCACAAAAGGGCGCATAATCGTTGTCAACCGCCCCACGTGGCCGCGCCATTGGCTACCGTGCACGGCGACCGATATTCAAGGGGGACCCTGTTGGCTACGTACGCAGAGCTGCTTGACGTCTATCTTCGCGAACCCGGCCCGGAGTCATTGAGGGCCTTGCGTGAGGCGATCCTCGAGGCTCCCAACTTCAGGCCCGATCTCGAGATCACCGAGCTGGTCGCCCCGATGATGTCGGTCGGCGACTACGCCGGCGCGGTTTCCGCCGTCCACGCGCTCATGCCCGGCGCGATCTTCAGCCCTTCGGCTCACGCCGCCCTCGCCGATGCCCAGCGCGGCCTCGGCAACGTCGAGCAGGCGCAGCGCGAGTCGATCCTGGCCCAGGCGGCGCTCGACAGCATCATCAGCACCGGCGAGGGCACCGAGTCCGAGCCGTGGTCGGTGATGCGGACCAGCGACGTGTACGACGTCGTGCTGGCCTCGGGCAAGACGCCGCGGTCGCAGGTGGCGGTCGGCAAGCTCGACCGGATCGTGTGCACCGACTCGACGGTCTGGTTCTTCGACATCAGCAACGACTACGCCAGGACCTGAGGGGGAGGCTCCACCCGCAGCCGTTCCGATTGTTCACCGGGTTGTTGCCGGTAGGGGCGGTGTGCGTCGGGTTCCTGACGGGACCGGCGCCCACGCTCGGGAGCATGATGAGTCGCACCTTGCGGATTCTGCTCGCCGGGATGGTTGCTGTCGTCGTCGCCGCCGCGGCGCTGAGCGCGGCTGCGGCCGACGAGCCGCGTGCCTCCGACCAGGGCCAGGTCGTGTTCGACCGTCACGAGGTGGCGCCCGAGGACGCGCGTCCGGGCGGCGGCGCGGCACCGTTCGACACCGGTGTGGTGATCGTGGCCAACACCCTGCTCCTGGGCGCGCTCGTGGGCGGGATCCTGTTCGCCCGCCGGCGGATGGGCTGCGCCGATACAGCACTTCCCCGCCTGTCCGCATAGCGATATTCGCATCTCATTCTTCGGGATTCCGTGCGTAGAGTCGAGGCATGTCGACCTACACCCATGGCCATCACGAGTCGGTACTGCGCTCGCACAGGTGGCGCACGGCGGAGAACTCCGCGGCGTACCTGCTGCCGTGGCTGAGCCCTGAGCAGCGACTGCTCGACGTGGGCGCCGGGCCGGGCACGATCACGCTGGATCTCGCCGGCCGGGTCGCTCAGGTGACGGCGACCGAGATCGGGGAGACCGAGCTCGGGCTCTCCCGGCAGGTGGCCTCGGCCGGGGGAGTCATGAACATCGATTTCCGGGTCGAGGACGTGCACGCGCTGAGCATCGAGGACGCTGCGTACGACATCGTTCACGCGCACCAGGTGCTGCAGCATGTGGCGGACCCGGTGCAGGCGCTGCGGGAGATGCGGCGGGTGACGAGGCCCGGAGGCCTGGTCGCGGTGCGTGACAGCGACTACGCGGGTTTCGTCTGGTGGCCGGAGTCGGCCGAGCTGACCGAGTGGCTGCGGCTCTACCAGCGGGCGGCCCGCGCCAACGGCGGCGAGCCCGACGCGGGCCGGCGACTGGTCTCCTGGGCGCGGGCCGCAGGGTTCACCGACATCGAGGTCTCCTCGAGCACCTGGTGCTTCGCCGATCCCGAGGACCGGGCCTGGTGGGGCGGGATGTGGGCCGACCGGTTCACCGACTCGGCGGTGGCCCGCCAGCTCGTCGACTCCAAAGATGCCACGACCGCCGACCTCGCCCGGGTCGCGGACGGGTGGCGGTCGTGGGCCGAGGCTGAGGACGGCTGGTTCTCCGTCCTTCACGGCGAGATCCTGGCTCGCGCCTGAGCGCTCCGCGTCAGCGGCGCAGGATCCGCGCCGACAGCGTGTTGCCGATCAGCTGGATGACCTGCACCAGGGCGACGAGGATCAGCACACAGACCCAGGTGACGGTCGGGTCGTACTGCCGGTAGCCGAAGGTCTGGGCGAAGCTGCCCAGACCGCCACCGGCGATCAGGCCCGCGACCGCGGACATGTCGACGACCGCGACGAAGGCGAAGGTGTAACCCAGGATGATCGGCGCCAGCGCCTCGGGGAGGACGACGGTCGCGGCGATCCGGGCACGGCTTGCGCCCATCGCGCGAGCGGCCTCGATGACGCCCGGTGGGACGGTCACCAGGTTCTGCTCGATGATCCGGGCGATCCCGAACATCGCCGCGAGGATGAGCGAGAACACCACCGCCGGCATCCCGATCCCGGTGCCCACGATCAGTCGCGCGACCGGCTGGACAGCGGCGATGAAGATGATGAACGGGATCGGCCGGAAGAAGTTGACCAGCACGTTGAGGACCGTCGAGACGACCGCGTTCTGGTAAAGGCCGCCACGGCGGGTGAGATAGAGGCCCAGGGCGAGCAGCAGACCCAGGGTGCCGCCGATCAGCATCGTCAGCGCGACCATGAGCAGCGTCTCGCCGGTTGCCTGCCAGATGTCGGGCCACAGCTCGCCGAGCCGGGTGTCGGTGGGGAGAGCGGTCAGCATCACAGCTCCTTGGCGGGGACGAGGGCGGCCAGCTCACGTACGGCCTCGTCGACCGAGGACGCGGGCCCGTCGAGGGCGAGGGTCAGGTTGCCGAAGGTGGCGCCCCGGATCTCCTCGATGCCGCCGAAGACGAGCTCGAAGGCGATCCCGCGCCGGAGAAGGACGGCGAAGACGTCGGTCTGGCGGGGTCCGCCCTCGCGCAGCTCGACCTTCACGAACCGGCCGGGATGACGCGACCGCAGCGCCGCCAGGGCGTCGGGGGAGGGCTCGTCGTCGACGACGGTGCCGACGAAGCGCCGGGTCACCGGCTGTCGCGGCGCGGAGAAGACGTCGTAGACGGCGCCGGACTCGACGATCCGCCCGTTCTCCATGACGGCGACGTGGTCGGCGAGCTCGCGGACGACCTCCATCTCGTGGGTGATCGCCACGATCGTGGTGCCGAGCTCCTGGTTGACCCGCTTCAGCAACCGCAGCACCTCGTGGGTGGTCTCCGGGTCGAGCGCGCTGGTGGCCTCGTCGGCGAGCAGCAGCGACGGGTTGGTGGTCAGGGCGCGGGCGATGCCGACACGCTGCTTCTGCCCACCCGACAGGTTGCGCGGGTAGGTGTGGGCCTTGTCGGGGAGACCGACGAAGTGGAGCAGCTCGGATATCCGGCGCTGCTGCTCGGCCTTGCCGACGCCGGCGATCTGCAGCGGGTAGGCGAGGTTGCCCCAGACCGTACGCGACTCGAAGAGGTTGAACTGCTGGAAGATCATCCCGATGCCGAGCCGGATCGGCCGCAGCTGACGCTCGTGCATACCGACGAGCTCGGTGCCGCCGACCTGGATGGAGCCCGAGGTGGCCGGCTCGAGGCCGTTCAGCAGGCGTACCAGGGTGGACTTGCCGGCGCCGGAGTATCCGACGATCGCCTGCACGTCACCGGCGGCGATGTCCAGGTCGACGTCGTCGACCGCCCGGACCTCCGTGCGCCCCTTGGCCGCCGGATAGCTCTTGGTGACGTTGCGGAGCCGCACCAGCGGCACCGCTTCGGTGGCGGACGTCGTCACTGACGCTCCTCAACCTGCTTCTCGGTCTCATCGAGCGACTTCTGCAGGTCCCCGACCGGGATCTTCACCAGCTCGGCAGTGTTGCCGGAGGTCTCGTAGACCCCCTGCTGGACGTCCTCGTCGGTCTGGAAGATCTCGACCAGCTTCTTGTAGGTCGCGTTGTCCTTGTCCTCGGCGCGTACGGCGAAGACGTTGACGTAGGGGAGTGCCTTCGGGTCGGAGGGATCGTCGGTGGCCAGCGCGTCCTCGAACTTCAGGCCGGCGTCCTCGACGAAGTCGTTGTTGATGATCGCCGCGGCGACGTCGGGCAGCGAGGAGGCGGTGATCGAGGCCTGGACCGCCTTGACCTTCACCTTCGAGGCGGCCGTGTCGACCTCCTTGATGGTGCTGAACGGGGTGCCGCCGTCGGTCAGCTCGATCAGGCCCTTGGACTGGAGCAGGACCAGGCCGCGGGCCTGGTTGGTCTCGTCGTCGGGGACGATCACGGTCTCGCCGGCCTTGATGTCGTCGAGGCTCTTGTACTTGGCGGAGTAGAGACCCAGCGGGTAGGTCGCGGTCGAGCCGAGCGCAACCAGGTCGTCGTCGTTCTGGACGTTGTAGTCGGCCAGGAAGATGATGTGCTGGAACTGGTTGAGGTCCAGCTCGCCCTCGGAGAGCGCCGGGTTGGGCTGGTTGTAGTCGCCGAAGTTCTTGACCTCGAGGTCGATGCCCTCTTCTCGGGCGGCGTCCTGGAAGGTCTTCCAGTAGGGGTCGTCGGCACCGACGACACCGATGGTGACCTTGGTCAGGTCGCCTGCGGAGTCGTCGTCGCGGGTGAGGAAGAAGACGAGGCCGCCGATCACGATCGCGGCGGCGACGACGATGCCGATGATCAGCGGGAGCTTGGACTTGGGAGCCTCGATGAGCGGGGTGGGCTCAGGCGTGTTGGAGGACACGGGTGGGAACCTCTTCTGGACGTTGAGAATGCTGGGACAACGCGGTTGTTGTCCACCAACACAGTAGACTTAACAAGGATCACACCCGCGCACGCGGCCACACCCCGAGATCATGTCATCGACATGCCTCGAGGTGTGTTAGGCGCCGTTCACGCGAGGTCGCGTCGCCTCATCACGATCACCGCCGCGACAGCGGCGACCAGGACGTACGCCGTGACGGTGAGCAGCGCTCGCTCGCCGGAGATCGCGTCGAGGATTCCTGGTGTGCCGTTGGGCCCGCCCACGATCGAGCCGGCCAGTGAGCCTCCGGCCGTGCCGGGGAGGGCGTCGGTGACGGTCTCGATGCCGGGGAGCAGGCTGCCGACACCGCGCAGCAGGTTCTCGACCACCAGCGACCAGACCAGGCCCAGGCCGACGGCAAGCGCGGGCCCCTTGGCCAGCACGCCGACCAGGAACCCGAGCAGCGCCCACATCTCCAGCACCAGGAACCCGGCGCCGAAAGACTGCGCCAGGTCGCTCAGCGCGGGCATGTCGATCGTTTGCCCCTCGGTGGCGGCGATCGCCACCGAGACGCCGGCGCACAGGGCCAGGGTCGCGGTCATCATCGCGACGATGAACATCGTCACCGCGGCCAGCGAGCCGACGACGGCGGCCAACCGGCTCGGCCCCTGGGTGAAGACGGTCTTCCAGGTGCCCAAGCCGAACCCGTTGCCGGCCACCAGCGCTCCGACCACCATCGCCAGCGCACCGCCGAACATCGGCAACCCGCTGACGATCACGTCCGGGATCGCGCTCGGCATCAGCTCGGCCAACAGCTGGGCGTTGCTGGCACCGTCGCCGGCGAAGTTGTCATCGCCGGTCTTGTAGGCGACGTAGTTGAAGACGTAGCCGAAGGAGAGCGACAGCGCCAGCCAGGCGCCGACGATCACCCAGACCGCCGTCCACTTGCGCAGCCGCAGCAGCTCGGCGCGGGTGCTGTTCATCAAGGCGTTCATGACACGGCCTCCTTCTTCCTGCTCGTCTCGGAGCTGGTCATCTCGAAGAAGACGTCCTCCAGGGAGCGCTCCGCGGCGGTGACCTCGTGGACATCGATGGAATGGGCGACCAGGTGACGTACGACATCGGGGGCCGCGGTGATGGGCAGGTCGACCTCGAGCGTCTCGTTGCCGATGCGGCGTACGCCCTCGTCGCCGGCCATCCGCATCAGTGTCGCCAGGGCGGCGTCCTCGGGGGTGGCCCGGACCCGGAGGGTCGCGCCACCGCGCAGGTCGGCAACGGTCGACTCGCGCAGCAGCCGGCCGTTGTCGATCACACCGACGCGGTCGCAGATCTCCTGCACCTCCGCGAGGATGTGGCTGGAGAGGATGACCGTCTGGCCGGCCTCGGCGAGCGAGACGACCAGCGCCCGCATGTCCGCCATACCGGCCGGGTCCAGCCCGTTGGTGGGCTCGTCGAGCACGAGCAGGTCGGGAGAGCCGAGCATCGCGGCGGCGACGCCGAGGCGCTGCTTCATTCCGAGGGAGTAGCCCTTGAAGGCGTCCTTCGCCCGGTCGGCGAGGTCCACCATCTCGAGCACCCGGTCGACCTCGGTGTCGGGCAGCCCCTGGTAGCGCGCCATCGTGCACAGGTTGTCCCGGCCGTTCAGGTAGGGGTAGAAGCCAGGACCCTCGATGAGGGCGCCGATGCGGGCAGTGACCTCGGGTCGCCCGGCGGGACGGCCCAGGACGCTGGCGGATCCGGCGGTGGGCCGGATCAGGCCGAGCATCATCCGCAAGGTCGTCGTCTTGCCGGCCCCGTTGGGGCCGAGGAAGCCGTACACCTCGCCACGCTTGACGGTCATGCTGACCCGGTCGACGGCGAGTCTGTCGCCGTACCGCTTGGTCAGCCCGTCGGTCTCAACCACGAGTTCCTTCATGCCTCCCACGCTCTCGTGGCCGACCCCGGGTCGACATCGGCGCGGCGGAGGCTTCGGGTTACGCAGATCTGCGTACCCCGCCGGCCGCCTGTGTCGTACGTCCCGGGCCCCTGATCGAACTACGGTGTGTCCATGTCCCGGATCCGTCGTCATTGGCTCCCGTGGCTGATCGTCGTGGTGGAGCTCGTCGGCTCGCTGGGCAGCAACGCCCAGGCCGACACCCGGGGGCCGGCCGTGCTGCCGGCGCTGATCGCACTCGTCGCCGTCCTCCCGGTGCTGTTGAATCGGCCGCCCGCGTGGACGCTCGCGGCGAGCGGGGCATGCGTCGGCGGCTACTTCACGGCCGGCTACGCCGACGGGCCGATCTTCATGGCGATGCCCGTGGTCACGTTCGCGACGGCGTTGTCACTGCCGCCACGCAGGTGGATCGGCTGGGCGGTGGTGGGGGCAGCGCTCGTGGCCACCGGGATCATCCTGAACCCGACCGAGAGTCCGCGGTTCGACGGCAGCCGTGGTCCGTGGGGACCCGGCGGCCCGGACGGCGACCTCTCCCAGTGGCAGGCCTTCGGGCAGGTGGCGCTGATCGCCGCGTGCGGCGCCATCGCGTCCGCCATGCGCTCGCGCAACGAGGCTCGCGCCCAGCGTCAGCGCCGCGCGGTCAGCGACGAGAGGGTGCGGATGGCCGCCGACCTGCACGACGGCGTCGGTCACGGGCTGGCGGTGATCGCGATGCAGGCAGGTGCCGCGCTGCACGTGCTCGACCGGGACCCGGACGCGGCCCGCCGCAACCTCGAGGCCATCCGGGCCGAGAGCAAGGAGTCGCTCGACCTGCTGCGCCGGCAGCTGGCCCGGCTGACCGACACCGAGACCGCCGGGTCGGCGGCACCACGAGCGCCGGAGCACGGGCTCGCCGACCTGCCTGCACTGATCGAGCGGGTGCGCACCGGCGGTCTGGACGTCTCGCTCCGGCTCGAGGTGACCTCGGCTCCGGCCGAGGCCGAGCGGGCTGCGTACGCCGTGGTCCAGGAGGGGCTCACCAACGTGCTGCGGCATGCGGGAGCGTCCCGTGCCGAGGTCTCGCTCCTGGTCTCGACCATCGGGGAAACCGCCGAGATGGTCGTGACGGTGCACGACGACGGGCGGGGATCGGACATTCCGAGCAAAGAAAGGCGCTCTGGGATGGGAATTGTGGGAATGCGGTCGCGCGTGGAGGCACTTGGCGGCAGGCTAGAGGCGGGGCCGGAGGTACGGGGCTTCCGGCTGCGGGCTTCCATCCCGCTTACTGGGTCCTCGGCGGGTGGCGCGGAGGGGCTGGCATGAGCATCAGTGATCACACCCTGATCAAGGTCGCTCTGGTCGATGACCAGCCCCTGGTCCGGATGGGCCTGGCGACGATGATCGGCGCCGAGCCCGACCTGGAGGTCGTCGGCGAGGCCTCCGACGGCAGTGCCGCGTTGCCGATGCTGCGCCGCGCCCACCCCGACGTCGTGCTCTGCGACATCCGGATGCCCGTCCTCGACGGCCTCGGCATGCTCGAGCAGGTGACTCGAGACGCCTCCCTGAAAGACGTACGGGTGGTGATGCTGACGACCTTCGAGCTCGACGAGTACGTCTTCGAGGCACTGCGACTGGGAGCGAGTGGCTTCCTGCTCAAGGACGCCGAGCCGGTCGCGCTGCTCGATGCGATCCGGGTCGTCGCCGAGGGCGGATCACTGCTCGCACCGACGGTGACCAGGCGGGTGATCGAGGAGTTCGGCTCATCCCGCCGGGCGGCCAATCCGCATCCGCGGCTAGGTGACCTGACCGAGCGTGAGCGGGAGATGGTCGCCTGGGTGGCGACCGGCCGCTCCAACGCCGAGATCGCCGCCGAGCTCGTGGTCAGCCCGGACACGGTACGCACCCACGTCTCGCGCGCGATGGTGAAGCTGCATGCCCGTGACCGTGCCCAGCTCGTCGTCTTCGCGATCGAGTCGGGCCTCAAGGTCTAGCCGGGCGCCGGACTCAGGCGGCCTGCGGGATGCTGCCGGGCATCACGACGGGCGCGCAAGGGCAGGTGTCGCTGCAGGCAAGGTAGGTGTGCACCTCGTGGCCGCATCGCGGGCACGGCAGGAAGTGCGACATCGGGAAGCTGCGTACGTTGGTGTTCTCGGTGTCCTGAGCTGTGTCCCACATGACTTTCTCCTATCCGTGTTCGTGCCTTCACCTACTCCACGAGTGTGCGCGGCCGATTTCGACACCTTTACTTCGACACGCGGCAGATTCATCAAATGGGAGGATCGCCGGGTGACCACCAAACCCGACCAGGAGCAGCGACTTCGTGACCTGAAGCTGCTGCGGAAGGTCAAGGACCGGATCGACCGGGAGTACGCGCAGCCCCTCGATGTGGAGGCACTGGCCCGCGGCGTACACATGTCGGCCGGGCACCTGAGCCGGGAGTTCCGCAAGGCCTACGGCGAGCCGCCCTACTCCTACCTGATGACCCGGCGGGTGGAGCGCGCGATGACGCTGCTGCGACGTGGCGACCTCAGCGTCACCGACATCTGCTTCGCGGTCGGCTTCGGGTCGCTGGGTACGTTCTCGACGCGCTTCAGCGAGCTCGTCGGGATGTCGCCGAGCGTCTACCGGGACAAGGCGACGAGCGGTGGCGCCGGCATCCCGCCGTGCGTCTCGAAACAGGTCACCAGACCGGTCAGAAATCGAGAAGCGAAGGTGCCTGACCCCTACATAACGTAAGGGCCATGGACATCAACATCTGCCACAGCTACCTTCCCCACACCGACCCCGATGCCTCGCTGCGGTTCTACCGCGACCTGCTGGGTTTCGAGGTCAGGAAGGACGTCGGGTACGAGGCGATGCGCTGGCTCACCATCGGACCGCCGTCTCAGCCGAGCGTGAGCGTCGTGCTCTACCCGCCGCTCGCCGACCCGAACATCAGCGAGGACGAGGGCCGTGTCATCCAGGAGATGATGGCCAAGGGCACCTTCGCCAGCCTGATGCTCTCCTCCCCGGACGTCGACGCCGCCTTCGAGAAGATCCAGGCCGGCATCGACGCCGCCGGCGGCGAGATCATGTCGGAGCCGACCGACCAGGACTGGGGGATGAGGGACTGCTCGTTCCGCGACCCGGCGGGCAACACGGTCCGTCTCCAGCAGATCAAGTGAGCCTGGAAAAAATGTGCACGCCCGGGTTCAATCCTCCGGCTAGCCTGACCGCCATGACCGATCCCAGCACGGCCGCGCACGACGCCGACACGCACGATCTGATCCGCGTCCAGGGCGCCCGGCAGAACAACCTCAACGACGTCTCCGTCGAGATCCCCAAGCGCCGGCTCTCGGTGTTCACCGGGGTGTCGGGGTCGGGGAAGTCGTCGCTGGTCTTCGGCACGATCGCGGCGGAGTCGCGGCGGCTGATCGACGAGACCTACTCGACGTTCATCCAGGGGTTCATGCCCAGCCTGCCGCGGCCGGAGGTCGACGCCCTGGAGGGGCTGACCACCGCCATCCTGGTCGACCAGGAGCGGCTGGGCGCCAACCCGCGCTCGACCCTGGGCACCGTCACCGACGCCTACGCGATGCTGCGCTCGCTGTTCAGCCGGCTGGGGGAGCCGTTCATCGGCGGTCCGACCGCGTTCTCCTTCAACATCCCCACCACCCGGGCGTCGGGAGTGATGACCGGACCCAAGGGTGAGAAGACGATCGTCAAGGACGCGGTCTACCTCGGCGGCATGTGTGCCGAGTGCGAGGGACGCGGGACCATCTCCGACCTCGACCTCGCCGTCATCATCGACGAGTCGAAGTCGTTGGTCGACGGGGCGATCCTGGTGCCCGGCTACACCGCCGACGGCTGGATGGTGGCGGCGTTCAAGGTGGTCGTGCCGCCGGACGTCCCGATCAAGGACCTCACCGAGGAGCAGCGTCACGACCTGCTCTACGCCGAGCCGCGCAAGATCAAGCTCGAGGGCATCAACGCCACCTACGAGGGCCTGATCCCGAAGATCCGCAAGTCGATGTTCAGCAAGGACGTCGAGGCGCTGCAGCCCCACATCAAGAAGTTCGTGGAGGCGGCCGCGGTCTTCAAGCCGTGTCCCGCCTGTGGTGGCACCCGGCTCAACGAGTCCGCGCTCTCCTCGAAGATCCGCGGCACGTCGATCGCGGACGTGTGCTCGATGCAGGTCACCGACGCGGCCGAGTGGCTGCGGAGCATCGACGACCCGGGCGTCGCGCCCCTGGTCGCCGGCCTGCTGCACCTGTTCGACTCGTTCGTCGAGATCGGTCTGGGCTATCTCTCCCTCGACCGGCCCTCCGGCACCCTGAGCGGCGGTGAGGCGCAGCGTACGAAGATGGTCCGTCACCTCGGGTCCGCGCTGACCGACGTCACCTACGTCTTCGACGAGCCGACCGTCGGGCTGCACCCGCACGACATCCAGCGGATGAACAAGCTGCTTCTCGACCTGCGCGACAAGGGCAACACCGTCCTGGTCGTCGAGCACAAGCCGGAGACGATCGCCATCGCCGACCACGTCGTCGACCTCGGCCCGGGCGCGGGCAGCGACGGCGGCACGATCTGCTTCGAGGGCACCTACGAGGGCCTCGCGAAGGCCGACACGCTCACCGGACGCCACCTCGGCCACCGGGCCTCGCTCAAGGAGACCGTCCGCACGCCGAAGGGACAGCTGGAGATCCGGGGGGCGACCTCCCACAACCTGCGCAACGTCGACGTCGACATCCCGCTCGGCGTGCTGACGGTCGTCACCGGTGTCGCCGGCTCGGGCAAGTCGTCGCTGATCCACGGCTCCATCCCCGCGAGCGAGGACGTCGAGTTCGTCGACCAGAGCGCGATCAAGGGGTCACGCCGGAGCAACCCGGCCACCTACACGGGCCTGCTCGAGCCGATCCGCAAGGCGTTCGCGAAGGCCAACGGGGTCAAGCCGGCGCTCTTCTCGGCCAACTCCGAAGGTGCCTGCCCGACCTGCAAGGGCAACGGGATGATCTACACCGAGCTCGGGTTCATGGAGACCGTCGCCTCGCCGTGCGAGGACTGCGGTGGCAAGCGGTTCCAGGCGCTGGTGCTGGAGTACCGCCTCGGCGGGCTCAACATCGCCGAGGTGCTCGACCTGTCGGTGGCCAAGGCGCACGAGTTCTTCTCCGCGGGCGAGTCGAAGGTGCCTCCGGCCGCCAAGATCCTGGAGCGGATGACCGACGTCGGCCTCGGCTACCTCAAGCTCGGCCAGCCCCTCAACACCCTCTCCGGCGGCGAGCGGCAGCGGATCAAGCTGGCCATGCACCTGGGGGAGAAGGGCGGGACGTACGTCCTCGACGAGCCGACCACCGGCCTCCACCTGGCCGACGTCGACAACCTGCTCGCCCTGCTCGACAAGCTGGTCGACGCCGGGAAGTCGGTCATCGTGATCGAGCACCACCAGGCCGTCATGGCGCACGCCGACTGGATCATCGACCTCGGTCCGGGCGCCGGTCACGACGGTGGCCTGGTCGTCTTCGAAGGTACGCCGGCCGAGCTCGTCTCGAAGAGGTCGACGTTGACCGGCGAGCACCTGGCGGCGTACGTGGGGGCGTGATCCGACCCGCCGGGTGGTGCGAATCACGTCCGGTTGCGGCCATCTGGATGCGGTCGCGGTGGAGGATCACGCTTAGTGTGCATTGGTTGCAGCATCAATCAAGGAGCACCCGAGAATGACCCTCTACGTTCCCGACCACAGGCGCACCACGGCGGTGGAGATCACGCCGGTCCGGGAGCGACCGGCGCCGGTATGGCCGCGTGGGCTGGTGGCCACGGCCATCGCAGCGGTCACCACCACCGTGATGGCTCTGGTCGCCAAGTCGGCCGGGGTCGACTTCGGCAGCAGTCTCGGTGACGTACCGCTCTCCGCGTTCCCGATGCTCACCATCTACTGCTCGCTGATCGGGATCATCATCGCCGAGGTGATGATCCGGGTGGCAGCGATGCCCCGTTCGACCTTCCAGATCACCATGATCGTGCTCACCGGGCTCTCCTTGATCCCCGACGTGCTGCCCGTCTTCGAGTTCGACCTGACCTTCGTGGGCTTCCTCTGCCTGACGCACGTCGTCGCCGCCGCGATCGTGGTGCCGATGATCGCGCTCCGGATGGAGGAGCGCCGCGGCCTCGGACTGCCCGGCCCCGCCCACCGCCGATAGCGGACGCAGACTGTCCTGATTCGATGCCATGGTGGACCCATGGCTCTCGAGACTCGAACCTTCCAGATCACCTTCGACGCACACGACCCCCGCGCGCTCTCCACGTTCTGGCGTGACGTGCTCGGCTACGTCCACCCGGGTCCGCCGGGAGTCGAGGTCCCCGAGGGCAGCGACCCGCTGGACGCCTGGGACGAGTTCCTCGCTCGTGTCGGGGTGCCGGAGGACCAGCGCAACAACGCCTCGGCGATCGAGGACCCCGCCGGCACCGGCCCGCGGGTCTTCTTCCAGCGGGTCCCGGAGTCGAAGACCGCCAAGAACCGCGTCCACCTCGACGTCCGGGCGGCTCCGGGGCTGCAGGGGGAGGAGCGGATGGCGGCGCTCGAGGCGGAGTGCGAGCGGGTCGTCGCGCTCGGCGCCACCCGCGTGCGCCGCTCCGAGCCCGAGCCGCCGATGAGCGACGGTTTCATCGTCATGCAGGACCCCGAGGGAAACGAGTGGTGCCTCGACTGAGGTTCTCCCTATCCTCGCGACATGCTGATCCGAGCGGCTCTCGCCGATGACGCCGAGGCGTTGACCGATCTCCACCTCGATGTGTGGGAGGAGGCGTACGCCGGCCTGATACCGGACCCGATCTTCACCGAGCGCCGCTCCCTGCGGGCCGAGCGGGTCGACCGGTGGCGTACGAACCTCGGGACCGGCCCGTTCACCACCCTGGTCGCCGAGGGCGACGATCCGGGCCGGCTGCTCGGCTTCGCGAGCGCCGGACCGGGTCGTGACGCCGATGCCGGGGTGCCGCCGCTGGAGCTCTCCGCCCTCTACGTCCGCGCGGAGAGGTACGGCACCGGCCTCGGTCGTCGGCTGCTCGAGGAGGCGATCGGGTCGTCGGCGGCATACCTGTGGGTCCTCGACGGCAACCAGCGGGCGATCGCGTTCTACGAGCGCCAGGGGTTTCGGTTCGACGGTGAGACCAAGGCCGAGTCCGTCGGCCTCCACCGACGGATGGTCCGGGCCTAGTCAGGCCGTACGCCGCGCGAGCAGCGTCGAGTCGTCGATCTCGACCGGGACGCCGTCGCGGATGGTCAGGCGGGGGCGCTGCTCGACCACGACCGGCTCGAAGTCCTCCGGCAGCCCGGGGAGCAGGTCGGCGGCGAGGAACATCGCGTCGTGGTGGCTGTGGCGCGCGAAGACCTCCGACGGTGCGTGGCCGACCACGAGGAGATGGCCTCCGGGCGCGACCGCGGTTGCCAGGCGCCCGGCGACCTCGACCATGCTCCCGTCGGGCGTGTGCAGGAAGTGGCACGTGACCAGGTCGAACGCTCGGCCCTCGGCGTCGAGAGTGCGGGCGTCCACCTGCCACCACGACGTACGCTGCGCCACCCCGGCCTCCTCGGCGTGCCGCTTGGCTCGAGCAAGCCCGTTCGCGGCGAAGTCGGCGCCGGTGACCGTCCAGCCCTGCTGCGCCAGCCAGATGACGTCGCCGCCCTCGCCGCAGCCGACATCCAGCGCCGTCCCCGGCGTCAGCGCGGCGATCTCGGCGACGAGCTGAGGGTTGGGGTTGCCGCTCCAGACCTTCTCCTCACCGGCGTAGCGCTCCTCCCACGACTCCGGCTCGAACATCTCGCGTCCCTCGTGCTCGCTCATGGCCTCAATCTAGCCCGCGTCCCGAGCAAATCCTGGTGCGATCGCAGCAGGGCGTGTGGTTCCCCGACCGGCGATGATCACGCTGCCCGCACCACCTCGCCTGTCCCGACGAGCAGCTCGGGAACGAGCTCCGGTTTCTGGATCGGGTAGGGATACTTCACCCATGCACGCTCTCGTACGCCGCCCCTCGCCCCGCCTCGCCGACGGGCTCGTCACCCACATCGAGCGGGCGCCGGTCGACGTCGATATCGCCCGTATCGAGGAGCCCGGCACGCTCGACGGCGGCGACGTGCTCAAGCACGGCGGGACCGTCTGGGTGGGGGAGGGCGGGCGCACGAACGCCGAGGGGATCGCCCAGCTCCGCGCGCTGCTCGGGCCGCTGGGCGGCGAGGTCGTCGCCGTCCCGCTCTCGAAGGTGCTCCATCTGAAGTCGGCCGTCACCGCGCTACCCGACGGCACCGTGATCGGCCACGAACCGCTCGTCGACGACCCGGCCGTGTGGGGAGCCCGGTTCCTGCCGGTCCCGGAGGAGTCGGGCTCCCACGTCGTCGTCCTCGACGACGACACGCTGCTGATGGCCTCCTCGGCGCCGCTGAGCCGGGCGATGTTCGAGGAGCGTGGCTACACGGTGGTGGCGGTCGACATCTCCGAGTTCGAGAAGCTCGAGGGCTGTGTCACCTGCCTGTCCGTGCGGCTACGAGCCGCTCAGGGCTGACTCGGCAGCGTCGCGCAGGTGGATCCGGCCGCGACGCCCTTGACGCGGTCGGTGATCCAGTTGACCGCGGCGGTCTGGTCGACCAGGAGCGGCGTGATGTGGTTGGTGATCAGCCCGTCGCCGAGGTCGGGCAGCACCACGGCCTGGTAGGTCACCCTGGATCCCTGACCGCACCAGTCGACGGCCAGCTGACGGGCCTGGTCGTGCGGGACGATGTCGTCCTCGGTGCCTGTGGCCAGGCGGACCGGGATCCGCGGCGCCAGGTTCCCGAGCTTCTGCTCGGCCATGATCGCCTGCACCGTGGGCTCCCGCTCGATGATGTCGTCGAGGCTCTCGCCGGTCGTGGTCCAGCTGCTGCTCCGCTGGAACGGATAGCGGATGATCCCGTCCCCGACACAGGCCGTCGCCAGGTCCTCGAGGGCCGCCTTCCCCTTGGCGTTGAGGTTCTCGTCGAGGATCGGCTGCAGCTCCGGGTTGGACTGGGCCAGGCCGTTGATCGTCCAGCCGAGCGCCGCCACCAGGGCCGACCCGTCGATGCCCTCCGCTGTCGCCCGCAGGTCGGCCGGTGGTGCGCCGACATAGGCGCCGACGAGGTTGACGTCGGGTGCATATTCCGCGGCGAGCTCGGAGGCCGACCCGGTCGCGCCGCCACCTTGGCTGTAGCCGTAGAGCGCGACCCGCGACCCGCTGGTCACCGACGCATCCGGAACGCTGCGGGCGGCGCGCGCCGCGTCGAGGACGGCGTGGCCGCCGTCGACCCGGTCCACGTAGGTGTGCAGCCTGTCGGTGGCGCCGAGGCCGACGTAGTCGGTCACCATCACCGCCACGCCGCGAAGGAGCAGTCGGTAGATCCCGATGTCCTCGTAACCCACCGAGACGGTCCTGCCGTTGAAGAAGATGGGTCGCTCGAGGCCGAGCGAGGCCGAGCACTGGTCGCCCTGGCCCATGGTGCCGGGCGCGACGACCACGAGCGGACGGTCGCCGGCACCGCTCCAGGCGGCGAACGGCTCGATGTAGGCACCGGTCACCGCGGTGGGGGCACCGTTGTTGTCGGTCGTCTTGTACATGACCCGGGTCGCGGTGCCGGGCAGTGACCCGACGCCGGGGATCGACAGTCCGAAGCCGAGGCGGAGGGGTTCGGTGCGTACGAGCGCTCCGTCGGCCGCCGGAAGGCTCGCCGGCGGGTTGTAGAACGGTGGGATCTCGACGCCGCGGGACACCACGGAGGTGCCGGCTTCGGCGGCTGCGGCAGGGGCGGCCAGTGCGGCCGGGGTGACGGCGGCGACAGCCAGGGCAGTGGCGAGCATGCGTACCGCGTGCCGGCCCGGACGCTTGACGAACATCCTCGATGCGTGCAGAGGCATGGGGGAACTCTCCTCACGTGAGCGGGACTGCTCCGTCCCGAGTTACTGAAGAGTAATGTGACCGCGCTCACGCCGACAAGAGTTTCAGTCAACATTCGTACACCGAAATGACGGTGCCGGTTCGGTCATGCAGTCATGACCGGCTGACGCAGGATCGTCCGCAGCTTCGCGGGCTCGACCCGACGCGGGTCGCCGAGGTAGATCTCGTGGTGCTTCCCGGTCATCCGCAGTCCGCGCTCGGGGATGAACCGCTCGTGCATCTCCTCGAGGATCGGGCCCTCGGCGTCGTACGGCCCGATGTGCAGGGTCTGCACGCAGGTGCCTTCGTTCAGCGTCTCCCGGCGGACCTTGTCCAGGCTTGCCGGGCGGTCCTTGGCGGCGACCGTCGCGAGCGCGGCCTCGATCATCTGTTCGGTGATCCAGTTCGGGGTCATGATCATCGCCGTCCAGTCCCACTGCGACTTGTCCCGCGCCCGGGTGAACGCGTCCATGTCCTCGGCCCACCACAGCGCCTCCAGTGGCGGCACCACGTAGTCGCGGCCGTCCTTCTTGCTGGCGAACTTCAGCTTGTACGCCACCGGGTACAGCGCCGCGAGCGCGTCCGCGTACTCCTGGGCGGTGTTGGGATCACCGTGCCCGTCGACCATCAGGTAGGGGAGTGGCGGCACCTCGAGCACCCGGAACTCGCCCCGCCGCGCCCGATAGCCGTCGAGCGTCTTCTTCAGATCCGTCTTCGTCGCCATGGACACATGATGACGCTCCGGACGGGGAAGCTGCTCGCCTGGCGAGTCACGCAGGACGCGCCAGGCGAGCAGCAGTGATGATGAGGCCCGATGATCAGGCTCGGTACGCCGCCCACATCTGGTCCATCCGGGTGCTCTGACCCGGGGTGAACTGGTTGTAGCAGCTGTCGTAGCTGTAATCCATGTAGTTGTGGATCGGGTCGAGGCCGGGCAGGCTGCAGGAGTCACGGCCGGTGGGGCAGCCCGAGGTCGAGCTGGCCTGAGCCGGGGTGTCCTCGACCTCGTCGTTGGTCGCGGTGCAGCCGCCCTGGAAGGTGTGATAGAGCCCGAACCAGTGACCGGCCTCGTGGGTCGCGGTCTTGCCCTGGTCGTAGTTGGTCGCCGAGCCGCCGGGAAGCGAGCTGTACTGCACGCGGATACCGTCGATGCCCGGGTTGCGCGCGTAGTCCCACGGGAACGTCGCGATGCCGAGGTAACCGAAGTCGACGAGCCAGATGTTGAGCGCGTTCCTGCCGCCCAGACGGGTCTGGGTGCGGTACGTCGTCGACTGGCGGTCCTTGTGCCACTGGTTGTTGTAGTAGGTGTCGACGCCGGCGAGGGTGAACGTGAACCCGGTGTCCGCAGCCGTGCCGGGCAGCTCCTGACCCGCGAAGTCCTGGTTGAGCTCGGCGATCTGCGCGTCGATCTGCGCTTGGGTCACGTCGCCGGAACCGTCCGTGCCGAGCATCTTGTGGACATAGACGGGAACGGTGGCCGCAGTGCGCGCGTTGCTGCCCTTCTTGGCCAGGATCGCCGCGGTGCGGGCCTCGATCCGCTTCTGCTCCGCCGCGGAGATGTCGCGGTGGTCCCCGCCGGAGCCACCTCGGGCGGCGTCGGCCTCGTCATGGTCAGTCGGCTCGATGCAGGCTGCCTTCGACTCCTGCGGTGCCCACGCCGCTGCCGGGACGGCGGTCATGGCCACCGAGGCGGCACCGAGCGCCAGGCTGACCGCCGTGGCTGCGATGCGAGCTGAACGGTTCAACGTCATGTGATGAGGTCCTCTCACTCAGTCCGGGCCCACGGGGTCTGGGGCACGGATTTCGAACGCTGACTCAACACCAAATTTCATTGCACGGGAATGTAACGTCTCCAGATTTGTCCGTCGCCGGAGGGATTTAACTGATTGGTAACGGACGCCGTCGCCATTCCGACACGCGTACGCTCCGAACCATGGCAACTGTGGAAGATGTCCGGTGGCTCGGCTCGAGCCTCGAAAGGTCCTACGAGGTTTTCGTACGCGGCCGGCTGAAGTTCCGGGTCGGTTCGATCGTCTACGTCGCCTTCTCCCTGGACGAGACCGAGATGGGTTTCGGCTTCCCGAAGGAGGAGCGGGCCGCGCTGGTCGCCGGCGCACCCGACAAGTTCCACCTGCCCCGGGAGTCGGAGATGCGGTTCAACTGGGTCGAGTCCTCTCTCGGTGAGCTCGACCCGATCGAGGCGTGCGAGTTCGTCGTGGACGCCTGGCGGCTCTGCGTACCGAAGAAGGTCGCCGCGGCCTACGACCTCACCCACCCCGACGGTCCCGGACCCGACCACCCGATGAACCGAGGAGAGCGATGATCCCGGCCGAGGAGAGCACGGACTCGCGCTGCTGCCGCGCGGACGCAGCCGTCTCGGGGAGAGGGTCGGCCAAGCGCCTCCGAATGGAACAGGCTCGCGTACGGCTCGAGGCGGAGCGCCGGCAGACGTTTGCGCGCCTGGCGGACCTGAGCGCCGACTTCGACGCAGTCGTCGCGGCCTCGCGCGACACCAACGCCGACGACGAGCACGATCCGGAGGGAGCGACGATCGCCTTCGAGCGGTCCCAGGTCCAAGCACTCGTACGTCAGGCGCGAGAGCATCTCGCCGAGATCGAGGCGGCCATGGAGCGCCTGGGCGCGGGCACGTACGGGATCTGCGAGGAATGCGGCCGTCCGATCGCCGAGGGGCGGCTCGAAGCGCGCCCGGTGGCCCGCACCTGCATCAGCTGCGCCGGGAAGCCGCCGTGAGGAACTCGAGAAGGAGCTGGTTGGTCTCCGCGGGACGCTCCTGCTGGACCCAGTGCCCACACCGGGGGAGTACCACCGACCGCGTGAGGCCGGGCAGGGTCTTGTCGAAACGTTCGATCTGACGCCGACCGGTGATCGCCGGGCCGTCGTACTCGCCGGCGACGAAGAGCGACGGCACGGTGATCGGCACGTCGCTGAAGGCCGCGAGATCCTCCCAGTCGCGATCGATGTTGCGGTAGCGGGCGAGCGGACCGAAGAAGTCGGAGCCGGCGAACTCGCCGGCGTAGAAGTCGACATCGGCCTCGGTCAGCCACTCGGGCATCCCGACCGGGTAGACGAACTGGTCCGAGAGCCGGTCGCCACGTGGCACCAGCCCGAGCGCCCCGCGCGGACCCCTACCGGCGGCGAGCACGCCGTCGCCCGAGATCGAGTAGTAGATGCCCAGCAGCCAGCGGCGTACGTCGGGCAGGATCTCGGCCTCGACGACACCCGGAGCCTGGAAGTAGGAGATGTAGAAGTCTTCGTCGTCACCGCCGGCCTGGGCCATCGCCTCCGTCGGCCGACGGCGCCCGGAGGGACTGAACGGCACCGACAGACCGGCCACAGCGGTGAAGAGATCCGGCCGCAGCTGCGCCGATGTCCAGGCGATCGGAGCGCCCCAGTCGTGTCCGACG
Organism: Nocardioides sp. NPDC057767; assembly: GCF_042798275.1. NCBI lineage: Bacteria > Bacillati > Actinomycetota > Actinomycetes > Propionibacteriales > Nocardioidaceae > Nocardioides > Nocardioides sp. NPDC057767. The sequence continues at coordinate 21,479 of NZ_JBHVKJ010000043.1, forward strand.
ATGGTGGCCGTCTCCGCACCCAGCGCATGCACCAAGCCGACGTTGTCGCCGACGTGGCGCAGCATCCGGTAGTCCTCGATGGCACTCGGTCTCGAGGATCCGCCGTATCCGCGCACGTCGATCGCGACCGCCCGGTAGCCCGCATCGGCGAGCGCGGCGATCTGGTGCCGCCACGAGTACCAGGACTCCGGAAACCCGTGCACCAGGATCACGAGCCGGCCGTCTGCCGGCCCTGCCTCCACCCAGTGCAGGTCGATCCCGTTGACGTTCTCGGTGTGGTGAGTCACAGCGGTGTCGGGCACGGCTGGAGTCTGCCACCTCATCCGAGATCCGCGATAGTACCCCCTATCGTAGAAATGTTCGAAAAGAGTGTAATATCGGGGAATGTGAGCGTACCTGACGATGGTGTGATGTTCGGCGACGTCGTCGAGGACTTCCTGACCGACCGGGCCACCCTCACGCGGCGCGGCCTCAACGACAGGTCACGCCGTGCCTACCGGCAGGACATCGCCGCCTGGGCCCGGCAGCTCCACGTCGACGCCGGTGGCGAGCCTGACTCCGACGTGCTGGCGCTGGTCCCGATCTCGGAGCTGACCGACCAGAACGTACGCATCGCCTACAGGTCACTGCGTGAGAACTCTGCCGCGGCGACCTGCCAGCGCCGGGTCGGCACGTTGCGGCTCTTCACCCACTGGCTGCAGCTGGAGGGGCATCTGCTGGTGGATCCCACGTTGCGTATCGAGGCTCCGGAACGACCCAGCCGCCTGCCGGCCGGCTGGAGCGTCGACGAGCTCCGCCGGCTGGCACGGGTCGCCTCGACCCCACGCGAAGGCACCGACCGGCGCCGCTGGCCGGCCCGCGACCGGGCTATCTTCGCGGTCCTGGTCACCACCGGCGTACGTGCCGCGGAGCTCTGCGGCCTGACCGTCGGCTCCATCCGCCGCGAGCCAGACGGCGAGACACTGGTGCGGGTCATCGGCAAAGGAGACAAGCAGCGCAACCTGCCGTTGCCACCAGAGGCCGTCGAGGCCGTCGATCTCTATCTGGCCGAGCTCGAGGCACGCTTCGGCGCTCGTGACGCGGCCGACAGCCTGTTCGTGCTGACCTCGGGCAAGCAGCTGCGTCCGGGCGCGCTCAACCACCTGGTCGAGACCTGGATCCGCCTCGCCGGCGTCCCTAAGCAGCCTGGTGAAGCCGCGCATGCCTTCCGGCACAGCGCCGCCAAGGGACTGATCCGTTCCGGCGTACCAGTGCCTGCCGTTCAAGGACTGCTCGGCCACGAAGACCTCAAGACGACAGGGATCTACGTCAAGGCGACCGCTGCCGACACCCGCGACGCCGTCCTGCTCTCGCCAGCGCGTGAGGTGCTGCGGGAAACGGCTGCCAGGGAACCTCAGTGACCCGGGGCGACGGGTGGCTTGACCGCCCGGGTGGCGATGTAGGCCGAGAGGTGCTGCGCGGTGACGTCCGCATGGTGCGGGGCCTCGGTCAGATGGGTCAGGACGAACCCGGCGGCCAGCTGCCCGCCGATCTGCTCGGTCAGCGAGTGGCTGTACTCGATCGGGCCGTCTCCGTAGGCGCGCATACGATCCGCCTCGGAGAGGTCGAGCGAGCTGAACGGCAGCCGGTGGCGCACCACCAGCTCGCGACGGTCGAGCGCCACCTCGTCGAAGATGTAGACATCCGGGTTCATGAATCCCGTCAGGAGCGTCCCACCGGGACGCAGCACGCGGAACGCCTCGTTCCACACCGGCGCCAGGTCCGGGGAGAACACGTTCGAGACCGGGTTGACGATGACGTCGAAGTCGGCGTCGTCGAAGGCGCCCAGATCACGCATGTCGCCCAGCACGGTACGCAGCGCCAAGCCCTCACGAGCGGCCACCTCGTCGTCGCGTGCCAGTTGCTTGGGCGAGTTGTCGAAGACGGTCACCGTGGCGCCCGCTGCCGCAAGGATCGGACCCTGCTGACCGCCGCCGGACGCGAGACAGAGCACGCGGACGCCGCTCAGGTCGGCGGGCAGCCATTCACGTGGCGTCGGCTCGTGGCCGATGAGCACCACGGACCAGTCGCCGGCACGTGCCCGGGCGATGACCTCGGGGCCGACCGGCCGAGACCATTCGTTGTCGCTGTCGACCAGTCCGTCCCAGGCGACCCGGTTGTGCGCAACTGGGTCGAAGTCCTCTTTCACAGCAGTGCACTCTAACCGCCGCAGGACGGCCTCGCCGCTCAGCATCTAGTCGCCGATAATGCACATTATGTCAATCTCCACGGGAAGGCACCTCTCTCGGGTGGTCCCCCGCGCTTTCGGGGCTGCGTACCGGAACTCGATGACGTGGTGCTTCAGGACAGATCGCTGCGACGGCAGCGGATGACGCTGGCGACATGACATCCATCAACGAACTTCGCAAGCACGTGACCCGGGTGATCACGCCCGAGGATTCCGACTACGACGTCGCTCGAGCCGTCTGGAACGGCATGATCGACCGGCGGCCAGCCGCTGTCGTTCCGGCCGAGAGCTCGGACGACGTCACCGCCGCGGTGAACTTCGCACGAGACGTCGGCCTGCCGCTGGCCGTACGGGGCGGCGGGCACAGCGCTCCGGGCTTCGGGACGATCGACGACGGCCTCGTGATCGACCTGTCCCCCATGCGTTCCGTCGAGGTCGACGCCGCCGCTCGGACCGCTCGCGTGGCTGGCGGCGCGACGCTGGCCGACCTCAACGACGTCACGCATGCGCACGGCCTGGCCGTGCCGGGCGGGATCGTGTCGACGACCGGCGTCGGCGGCCTCACGCTCGGTGGCGGCATCGGCTATCTCACCCGCGGCTTCGGGCTCACGATCGACAACCTGCGCTCGGCCGACGTCGTCACCGCGGACGGGCAGCTGCGTCGCGCCAGCGATTCCGAGAACCCCGACCTGTTCTGGGCGCTTCGTGGTGGCAGCGGCAACTTCGGGGTGGTCACCACCTTCGAGTTCGACCTGCACCCGGTGGACCAGGTGGTCGTCGGACTCTTCTTCTACGAGCTCGAGCACGCCGGCGACCTGCTCCGCCTCTTCCGCACCTGGGTCACCGAAGCCGACGAGCGGTGCGGCGGCTTCCCGGCATTCCAGGTGGCTCCTCCCCTGCCGTTCCTCCCCGAGAAGCGCCACGGCGACACGTTCTGCGTCGCCATCGTCCACTGGTGCGGTCCGATCGAGGAGGGCGAGGCAGTGATGCGGCCGTTCCGTGACCTCGCGCCACGCGTGGGCGAGCTCGTCGAGCCCATGCCGTACCCGTGGCTCAACGGCGCCTTCGACGACCTGTTCCCCCGTGGCGTACGCAGCTACTGGAAGGGCAACTACGTCACCGAGCTGACCGACGAGGCCATCGACGTGCACCTGGCCCACGGCCCCAAGGCACCGAACGCGAGCTCGACCATGCACCTGTACCCCATCAACGGCGCCGCCTCCCGCGTTGGCGCGACGGACACCGCGTTCTCCTACCGGCACGCGACGTTCTCGACGGTCATCGTCTCCGCCTGGCCCGACGCCTCCGAGGACGCCGCCAACATCGCCTGGGTCCGCGACTACGCCGCCGCCCTCACCCCGCACTCCGAGGCCGGCGGATACGTGAACTTCATGTCCGACGACGACCAGGGCCGCGTCACCGACACCTATGGCAGCAACTACGCGCGACTCAGGCAGATCAAGCAGACCTACGACCCGGGGAATCTGTTCAGCCACAACCAGAACATCAAGCCCTAGGGGTATCGAAGCCTCGGCGCCCGTGGCCGGCACAGGTCAGAGCTCGAGAACCCATGAGGCGAGCACCTGCACGAGGTTGAGGGAGACCGAGGCTGCCGCCACCACAGCTCCGACGATGAACAGCGGGCGACCTCCTGGGTGGCCAAGACGCTCAGCCTTGCGGCCACACCAAGCTCCGGCGACCGGGGGCGTGATCAGCACCAGGAGCGCGGGAAGCCCCGCTCTGAGCGCGACGGCCGTGGGCACGTCCTCGTCTCCGCTCGAGTATCCCTGGACCGAGAGCAGCCAATCACCCAAGATCTCGGCTGCCACGAACGCGACAGGAAGAAGCGCGAACGCCACCCAGCCCGTACGCAGGACACGGCGAGCCGATCCACCCGCCTCTGCAGGCGGTGGCGCTGCAGGTCCGGACATCACGCCGTCACCCCCATCTGTGCGCACCGATGGCTCCGATCCGATCGTGGTCCTGCCGCGACGGCCGCCGCAAGGACGAAGGTCAGCAGTCAGGCGACGAACGACGCACCTATCTCATCGATGCGGTCCGGCTTCGTTCATTGAAAATCCTTTAACCGTGTTTGGGCGCGTTTCCCGTCGTCGTCGCCTAAATGAACTGAAATGACTATGGCTCCGCCTCGAATCGACGTGTCAGACTCCCGGCGTCCGAGCAACTGCGCCCAGCACATTCATCTATCGGGGGAACATGAGCATGCGCATCCAGAGCATCTGCACGGCGATCGCTGTCGCTGCCGGCGTCACGGTCTTGGCTGCCGCGCCGGCATCGGCGAGCGGCAGCCCGCACTTCATCAAGCACCTGACCAAGGTCACCGACGCCGACCTCTCCTCGATCACGGTCGCGTTCAAGGAGGCCGGCCTCGAGAGCGGTGCGGTCGAGACGATCACCGTGACCGCCCACCTCGAGGCGACCTATCAGTGCGTCAACCGCGGTGGCCACAATCCGGATGACCCCAAGAAGACCGTGGTCAGCGGTGACTACTCGAAGTCCGGCGAGTTCAAGGCCGCCAGGAACGGCAACGTGACCGGGTCCTTGACGGTGACCGCACCCGCCCCCGGCACCGTGCTCGACTGCCCCAGAGGGCAGACGGCGAAGCACACGGTGTCGACGTGGTCGAGCATCTCGATCGCCGATGAGGACACCCTGGCGACGATCGCCCTCCCGGGCACCCACGCCTTTGGCGAACCCGTCGACTGACGACCTCTTCGCGACACCGCTGTCGAGACCTCCATCGGGCCGGCCCCGATGGAGGTCTCATCCCTTGTCGGGACCGTTGGCACGTACCCGTTCGACGTTGACCAGCGACTCCTGGAGCTCCTCGAGCCACTCGCTCGAGTGCTGCTGGACCAGCTTGACGCACCAGCCGAGCGCATCGCTCCGGCTCCTGGCGACACCGCCGGAGACGAGGAGATCGAGGACCTTACGCTCGGGCTGACGCAGCCGGGTCATCACCGGCGCGGAGACCGTGGTGAACATGTGCCGCTCTCCCCCGATCTCCACGCCCCAGGAGACCTTCCGGTCGAACCGCCGCTCCGCCTGCCGTGCCACGGCCATCCGGTCCTCGCGGGTGCGCTCGCGGAACTCGCTCGCTCGCCCCTCGTTGGCCGCTGCTCTCTCTTCGTCCGAAGCGCCCTCGGCGGTCTTCGGCTCCTGGATCCGCCCGACGACGGTGATCTCCTCGCGGTCGACCACCACATCGACGATCTCGTCGTACACGCCATCGGGCAGCCGTCCGCTGAACCACCCGCGCAACTCGCTTGTAAGCATGTAATCATGCTTACCCCGCGACGAGACGAATTCAAGGGCGGCTACACGGCGGCCGCGGTCCCGAGCACCTCGACGAGTGCGATCGCGGTCGCAACCGCGGCGGTGGCCAGGACGCGACGGCGTCCCAGAAGCAGGTACGCAGCCAGTCCGGCCACCGCCAGCGCCGCACCGAGACGCCACCACAGCTGACCGTCGGTCAGCGGATGGCGGACGACGACGAGCGCGGCGACGACGAGCGACAGGTGCGTACGCCGCCAGGCGAGCTCGGTCCGCTCGGGCTGCAGCCCCGGGTCTCCCCCACTCACACCAGCAGTGCCATCGAGACGAGCGCGACGGACCCGAGCACGCCGAACACCAGGGGAAGCGGGGCCCGGCGGGTCGGAAGGGCAGCGCGCCGGCGGATCGCGCGTTCGCTGCGTACCCAGCTCCACCAGGACCAGGCCGCACAGCCGGCGGCGAGGATCGCGAGACTGAGCGGGGCGAGCACGGCCAGCGTCGTGCCGCCGCCGACCTCCAGGGTGTCGAGGGCGACCGCGACGGCGAGGAATGCGAGCGAGGTGCGGATCCAGGCCAGGAACGTGCGCTCGTTGGCCAGGGTGAACCTGACATCGGGTTCCTCGGTCTCGCCGTAGAGCCAGCTGTCCAGCCGACCGCGGAGCCCGCGGATCACGAGGCGGGCTGCGTGACGGCCTCGGCGTCCGCGTCGACCCGAGGGCGGCGGATGGTCAGTCCGGGGACGAGCGCCGCGGTGACAGCGAACAGGACCGTGGCCACCCAGGCGAGCGTCATCCACCGTTCCCAGCCACCCGTCGCCTCGACGACCCGCGGCGCGAAGAGCACGGTGGCCAGGATGAAGGTGCGGTTGAGCAGGTGGTTGAGACCGAAGGCCCGCCCCTGGATGTCGGGGTGGACCTCCTCGACATGCTCGGAGAAGCTCGCCATCCACGGACCGAAGGTCGCAGCGAGGGCTACGCCGATGCCGACGAAGAGGACGACCACCACGCTCGAGGACGCCTCGCTCCCCCGGCCCATCAGCGCCAGGAAGGCGCCGAGGAAGACCGCCGCGGCGACGCCGCCGCCGACCATGAACACCTTCCGTTGCTGCGTACGGTCGGAGAGTCGGGCGAAGACCAGACTGAGGGCGAGGTTGCTCAGCCAGAAGACCATCGTCATCGCCGACGCGGCTCGCACCGAGACGCCGAACTGCTGGACGAGCATCGTCTGGGCATAGGCGTTCATCGTGGCCAGCAGGACGTAGAGGAACGACATCGCGAGCACGTGCGTCCAGAATGCGCGACGCGCGAGGAGGAGGCGCAGGCCCTTCGTGCCCTGCGGCACCTGGACCGTGTGAGCCTCCCGCTCGGTGAGGCGTACGGCGCGGCGGACCTCCGGGGCGAGGTCGCGCAGGGTGAGGGCGACCACGATCGCTCCGACCAGCGCGGCCCCGGCCATGATGAACAGCTGCGATCGCCACTGGTTGCCGAAGATACCCAGCGTGGCCGAGGCGACGGCGGCGGCGAAGAAGTTGGCCCCCACCGAGCCCCAGCTCCAGAACGCGAAGGCCTGGGCGCGGCCCATGCGCGGGGTGAAGTCGCGGATGAGCGGCTGGGTGCCGGCGACAGCGACGCCCTCGACGAACGCGAGCACGACCCGGGCGAGCGCGAAGTGGCCCACCGAGTCCGCGGTCGCCATGAACAGGCAGGCGGCAGCGGAGAGGAACATGAACGGGACCAGGATCCTCACTCGGCCCACCCGGTCGGCGAGCTCGCCGCCCAGGTAGCCGGCGAGGGCCCCGAAGACCAGTGACGTGGCCGTGATGAGGCCGTAGGTCTCGAGCGACATCCCGAGGTCGTCGAGCAGCAGTGGCAGCACGGGAGCCAGCTGGCCCTCGAACGCCGAGATGAACAGGGCGAGCACGACGACAGCCAGCAGTACGCGGCGGCGTGCTCCGACTGGGTACTCGGTGAGCAGGGTGCGGTAGGACAACGGGGATCCGCCCTTCAAGGTGCTAGACACGATGTCTAGTAACGGTCGTCACGTCTGACTGTAGGTCGAGTGACCCGCACCACACAAGACACCGCGTCCAACACCGCGCCCAGCACCGCACCCATGTCAGCGGCCGTCGGGGTCGAATCCCGTCGCCCAGAGGCGGCCCCGACGCGAGAGCTCGACGAGCGTCTCGACGACCTGGTCGGTGGCCGGCCGCGGCTCCGGTGCATCCAGCCACCACAGCAGCACCGCCATCTGCTCGCCGACCCAGGCCCGGGCCAGCACCTGCAGATCCACCCGTGGGCGCACGGCGTTCGCCTTCACCCGTGCCGAGAAGATCTCGTGGGCGGTCGCGCTCCAGGCGTCCTCGAACGCCCGCAGGCCACGGCCGTCCCCTTCTCCCCGCAGGATCATCCGGTACGCATCGGGCCGCTCGCTGGCGTGCCGGAAGACCTCGGCCACCGGCTGCCCGGTGAACCCGGCGTCCTCTGGCGCGAGCACCTCCGCCAACCGCGCCTCGAGCTCCTGCAGCACCGAGGACACCACATGGTCATAGAGCGCCTCTTTGTCCTTGAAGTGCGTGTAGAACGTCGCCCTCCCCACGTCTGCCGCGGTGACGATGTCCTCCACCGTCACCGCGGCATAGCCACACTCGAGCACCAGGGAGACGAGCGCATCACGGAGCGCTCCTCGGGTTCGCCGGCTGCGCCGGTCTTCAACCACCGTCATGGGCACTGTTCTAGCACTATGCCGGACGGCTGGACTGTTTCTGGACACGATGTCTATTATCTTGGTGACCGCGCTCACAGCAGCGAACCCCGACCACCAGGAGGGCACCCGTGAATCTCGGTAGCTATCTGACCCGCACCGCGACATTCACCCCAGACGCCACAGCCCTGGTCTCCGGCACCGACCGATGGACCTACCGCCAGCTCGAGGACGACACCAACCGCCTCGCCGCCGCACTCATCGCCCGCGGCTGCACGCCGGGCACTCCCGTCGCCACCCTGGCCACCAACCGTGGCGAGCTGGTCGTCGCGGAGATGGCGATCTGCAAGACGGGCGCGCTCCGGGTCCCGATCAGTGCCCGGCTCGCGGCGGCCGAGGTCGAGCACGTGCTGCTCGACGCGGCCGTGCGGGTCGTCTTCACCGGCGGCGCCCACCTTGAGCTGGTCCGCAAGATCGTCGACGCGCACGGCCTGGACTGCCTGATCGTCGACCTCGACAACAGCGCCACCGGCATCGCGGCGTACGACGCACTGCTCGCCGAAGGCTCCACCGAACCGGTCGCCGTCGACGTCGACGAGGACGCCCCGGCCGTCCTCAACTTCACCTCCGGCTCGACCGGCACGCTCAAGGCGGCAGTCCAGACGGTCGGCAACCGGCTCGCGAACATGCGCAAGCTGGCCATGAACCCCTACGGCTCGCTGTCGGCCGAGGCCGTCTACCTCGCCCCTGGTCCGATCACCCACGCCAGCGGCATGGTGATCCTCGGCTGCCTCTTCCGCGGTGCGGCCGTGGTCGTGCTGCCGGCGTTCGAGGTCGAGGCCTACCTCGACACGCTCGAGCGCGAGCGGGTGACCCATACCTTCGTCGTCCCCGTCATGCTCAACCTGGTCCTCGCCTCCCCCACACTGCCCGATCGCGACCTCTCCGCGCTGCAGAGCATCACCGTCGGTGGCGCCCCGGTCAGCCCGGCGCGGCTGCGCGAGGCCGTGGAGACGTTCGGCCCCGTGGTCAACCAGGGCTATGGACAGGGTGAGACCACCAGTGCGATCACGTTCCTCAGCTCCGAGGACGTCGTCCGCGGCATCGAGTCGGACCCGGAGCTGCTGCTCTCCTGCGGGCGTCCGGTCTACGACACCGAGGTGATCGTGGTCGATGAGGACCACAACCCACTGCCCGCCGGCGAGATCGGCGAGATCGTGGCGCGCGGACCCGACTGCGTACGGGAGTACTTCCACGCCCCCGAGGCGACCGCCGAGACCTTCCGTGACGGCTGGGTGCACACCGGTGACCTCGGCCGGATCCGCGAGGACGGGTTCGTCTTCATCGTGGACCGGAAGAAGGACATGATCATCTCGGGCGGCTACAACGTCTACTGCTCCGAGGTCGAGGCCGCGCTCTACGAGCACCCGGCGGTCAGCGAGGCCTGTGTCGTCGGCGTGCCCAGCGAGAAGTGGGGCGAGACGGTGAAGGCGTACGTCTGCCTCACCGCCGGCACCACCGCGACCGAGGAGGAGCTGCGTGACTTCTGCCGCACCCGGCTCTCGGGGGTGAAGGTGCCCCGGATCATCGAGTTCGCCGACGCGCTGCCCGTCAACCGCAACGGCAAGGTCGACCGGCGTGCCCTGCGCGAGCGCGACTGGGCCGGCACCGAGCGGAAGGTCGGCTGAGATGACCTTCTCCCTCATCCCGTCCTACCCCGACAACCCACGCCTGGACGAGCTGGTCACCCGGCTGCGGGACTACCTCGACGGCGAGCTCGCCGACTACGAGCGCGGCCTCGGGCTGGGCCCGGAGACGCCGCTGGAGCGCTCGATGCTGGAGCCGGTGTGGCGGCGCAGCCGCGAGCTCGGCTTCTACGGCATCCACCTGCCGGAGTCGCTCGGCGGACAAGGTCTGAGCTTCACCGAGCTGGCAGCGCTCAAGGAGGAGATCGGCGCCTCTGGCCGCCAGCTCGCCACCAGCGTCCTCGGCGACATGGGCGGCCCGCTCCGGGTCGGTGCGATCTTCGAACACGCGACCGAGCACCAGGTGGAGAAGTACCTGATGCCGGTCGTCCGTGGCGAGCGCGCCTGCTGCTTCTCGATGACCGAGGACGACGCCGGTTCCGACGTGCGCCGGATGCGGACCACCGCCACCCCGACGCCGGGCGGCTTCCTGGTCAGCGGGCACAAGGTGTTCAGCACCGGCGGCACCTTCGCCGACTTCGCGATCCTGGTTGCCCGGATGGCGGGCGAGGAGGAGTCGTACGCCGCGTTCTTCGTCGACCTCGACTCCCCCGGCTGCCGGGTGCTGCCCGGCGATCTGCCGCTGTCGGGGCAGAACATCGAGAGCGACGTCGTGCTCGAGGACTGCTTCGTGCCGCAGGAGAACCTGCTCGGCGAGGTCGGCCAGGGCCTGCGGATCGCACTCGGCCGGGTCACCGCCAATCGTCTGTTGCACTGCCCGACCGCGCTCGGTGCGGCGCGGCGGGCGCTCACGCTGGCGCTCGACCACGCCGCCCACCGCACCGTCTTCGACGGGCTGCTGCTGGAGAAGCAGGCGATCCAGCACCGGCTCGCCGACATGGCGACCGACTACTACGCCGCCCGGTCGATGACCTACGCCGCCCTGACCGACCTGGACGCCGGAAGGCGCCCGCGGATCGAGTCGTTCATGTGCAAGCTGTTCGTGGCCGAGCGGTCCTTCGAGATCGCCGATGCGGCTCTGCAGCTGCACGGCAAGGCCGGGATGGTCCGGGGCGCGGAGATCGAGGTGATCTGGCGGCGACTGCGGATGTTCCGGGTGCTGACCGGCTCCTCGGAGATCCAGCGCAACGGCGTCATCCGCGATCTGGTGAAGGCGCTGGGGGCATGATGACCGACTTCCACCAGGAGGAGGCCGACGCCCACCGTGGGTTCGTGGCCGCGCTGAAGCCCGGCGTCGTGACGCGGGCCGACGGCACCGTCGTGTTCGACGCGGGCGCCGACGCCTTCCTCGACTCCCCCGTCCCGGACACTGCGCACGCCGGGCTGTGGCAGCACAGCCGGCTCACCTCGCTGCAGGGTCTGTTCGAGGTCACCGACGGCATCTACCAGGTCCGCGGCCTCGACCTCGCCAACCTCACCATCCTCGAGGGCGAGCGCGGGATCATCGTGATCGACACCCTCACCACGGCCGAGACCGCAGCGGCCGCGCTCGGGCTCTACCGCGAGCACCGTGGTGACCGGCCGGTCACCGGGGTGGTGCTGACGCATCCGCACGCCGATCACTTCGGCGGGATCGCCGGCGTGCTCGCGGCCGCCGGCGGTGACGTACCTGTGCTGGCACCGGAGGGGTTCCTGGAGCACGCGGTCTCGGAGAACGTCTACGTCGGTCCCGCGATGAACCGGCGATCGACCTTCATGTACGGCAGCGTGCTGCCGATCGCACCGGACGGCCACATCGGCTGTGGTCTGGGCCCGCGCCTGGCGTCGGGCACCATCGGGCTGGCCGAGCCGACCGACTCGATCACCCGCACCGGCGAGACACGGGTGATCGACGGCGTCGAGATGGAGTTCCAGCTGACACCGGGCAGCGAGGCCCCGGCGGAGATGAACATCTATCTCCCCGGCCGGCGGGCACTGCTCCTGGCCGAGAACGCCGTCCACTCCCTGCACAACATCATCACCCTGCGCGGCGCCGAGGTGCGCGACGCCCGGCTGTGGGCGCGCTACCTCACCGAGGCGATCGACCTGTTCGCCGCACGCGCCGACGTCGCGTTCGCGACCCATCACTGGCCGACGTGGGGCGCGGAGCGGATCGAGGCGTTCATCGCCGGGCAGCGCGACGTCTACGCCTACCTGCACGACCAGACCGTACGTCTCATCAACCGTGGTCTGACGCCGAAGCAGATCGCCGAGGAGCTCGTCCTCCCGCCGGCGCTCGACGCGCAGCCCTCCACCCGCGGCTACTACGGCTCGCTGAGCCACAACGTGAAGGGGATCTACCAGCGCTACCTGGGCTGGTACGACGCCAACCCGGCCCATCTGTGGGAGCTGCCTCCTGCCGAGGAGGGCGGGCACTGGGTGCGGCTGCTCGGTGGCGTGGATGCCGCGGTGGACCACGCCCGGGCGCTCGTCGCGAGCGGGGAGGGCGGAGACCTGCGGTTCGCGGCGACGCTGCTCGACCACGTGGTCTTCGCGGAGCCGTCGGAGCGTGCGGCACGGGAGCTGCTGGCCGAGGTCTACACCCGGCTCGGGCACGGCGCGGAGAACGCCACCTGGCGCAACGTCTACCTCACCGGGGCCAGCGAGCTCCTCGACGGCCCGCAGGTGCCGCCCCGCGGAGGCGGTCGGGGCCTGCTCGCCGCCCTCATGGTCACGCAGCTGCTGGAATCCTTGGCGATCCGGGTCGACGGCCCTCGGGCATGGGACCTCGATCTGCGCATCGACTGGCACCTCACCGATCACGACGACGCGGCCGAGGGCGGCTGGTGGCACGCCCGGCTGCGCAACGGGGTGCTCGTGCACCGGCGGGACAGTGCCCCGGACCCGACCGCGGACCTGACCCTGACCCTCACCCGACGCCGGCTCGCCGGGCTGCTCGGCACGCGGAGCCTCGACGGGATCGAGCACTCCGGTGACCTCGGCGTGCTCCAGCGGCTGCTGGGGGTGCTCGAGGCGCCCGACCCGGCGTTCCCTATCGTGTCCGGGTGACCGACGACACACCCGCGACCGGGCTGACCGAGCTGCACGCGCGCCGCTTCCTCACCACGGACGCGGCGCGCGCCGACAAGGTGGCCCGCTGGCACGGCAAGGGGCGGCGTACGGCTCGGGAGAACATCGCCGACCTGGTCGACCCGGGCTCGTTCGTCGAGTACGGGAGGTTCATCACCGCCGCCCAGGAGCGGCGACGCGACCTGGCCGACCTCGTCGTCGAGACACCCGCCGACGGGATCATCGGTGGCACCGCGACGATCGACGGGAAGCCGTGCGCGGTGCTGTCCTACGACTACCTGGTGATGGCCGGTACGCAGGGGATGCGCGGGCATCGCAAGTCGGACCGGCTCATCGAGATCATCGGCCGGATGCGGCTGCCCACCGTCTTCTTCACCGAGGGCGGCGGCGGTCGTCCCGGCGACACGGACATCCCGCTGGTCTCCGCGCTCGACGTCGGCTCGTTCGCGCTCTGGGGCGAGCTCGAAGGCGTCGTGCCGCGGATCGCGGTCGTCTCCGGGCGCTGCTTCGCCGGCAACGCGGTCCTCGCCGGCTGCGCCGACCTCCGCATCGCCACACCCGACGCCAACCTCGGCATGGCCGGCCCCGCGATGATCGCCGGCGGCGGTCTCGGCAGCTTCGCCCCCGAGGAGATCGGGCCGATCAAGGACCAGGCCGCCAACGGCGTCATCGACCTGGTCGTCGAGGACGAGGCGGCTGCCGTGGAGGCAGTACGCAGCATCCTCGCCTGCCTCGAGCCGAATGCCGAGGGCGGCGAGGCCGTCGACCAGACCGATCTGCGCACGATCCTCCCCCGCAACGACCGGGAGGGCTTCGACGTACGCCCTGTCGTCGAGACGCTCGCCGACGTCGACTCGGTCACCTGGCTGCGGGAGGCGTTCGCGCCCGAGCTGGTCACCGCGCTGGCGCGGATCGACGGGATCGCGGTCGGCGTGGTGGCCAACCAGTCCACTCACCTGGCCGGAGCGCTCACCAGCGACGCCTCGGTCAAGGCCGCCGACTTCCTCGCACTGTGCGAGCGCTGGCGCCTCCCGGTGGTCTCGCTGGTCGACACCCCGGGGTTCATGGTCGGTCCCGAGGCAGAGCGCGGCGGCCTGGTCCGCCATGCCTCCCGGATGGTTGTCGCCGGCGCGCAGCTGTCCACCCCGCTGGTCGGGGTGATCCTGCGCCGCGGCTACGGCCTCGGCGCGCAGGCGATGCTCGGCGGCAGCACGCACCGCCCGCTGCTCACCGTCGCCTGGCTCGACGCCCACCTCGGCCCGATGGGCCTGGAGGGTGCCGTGCGCCTCTCGATGGCCGCCGAGCTTGCGGCGATGCCGGAGGCGGAGCGCGAGGAGCGGGTGGCCGCGCTCACCGATGAGTACCGCAAGCAGGCCAGCGCCCTCAACGCCGCACGCGTGTTCGAGATCGACGACGTGATCGACCCCGCCGAGACCCGCACCGTCATCGCCGCAACACTGCGCCGGGCGCGGTAGGCGCGTTCGGCGCGGCGCTCACCGATCCTCGTGGTTCGATGTCGTCCATGTGGATCGGATGGTTCTTCGCCCTCGGCGGGCTGGCCTTCGTCGGCTTCGGCATCGCGATGGTCGTGACGACCGTCGTCCAGCGACAGCGCCTCCGGAGCTGGACCCCGACGACCGCCACCGTCCGCGAGTTCGAGACCCGCACGAGGAGCAGCTCCAACGGCGGATCCCGCACCTATCTGGTCGCCCACTACGAGTATCGGGGTCCGAACGGCGAGGAGTACGCCGACGAAGGCACCCTCTCCGGCAAGCGGTTCGCGGTCGACGGCTCCCCCGTCACGCTACCGATCGTCGTCGACCCACTCGATCCGAGTCGCTCGATGGTGGCCGGCGAGCGCACCCCCATCGGCTGCGTGATCCCGTTCGCGATCGCGTTCGCGGCGTTCGGTGCGCTGTTCACCATGATCGGCCTCGGCCTGACGCAGGCCAGCGTGCGTTGACCAGCGATGTCTCTCCGAGGCGGGTGACCTCCCGTTGGCCTGTCGCTCACAGTCCTTTGGGATCCGCACCCGGGCCCAAGATTCAGACGAAGTTCTCGGTTCGACCGAGGTCCGTCACCAGATGAGCATTGCCACTCTGGCGCATCCGGTCGACGAGCGTCTTGGCACGGTCTGCCGCGCCTTCCGGTGATTCGCCAGCTATCCAATCAAGCTCATCCTGAGTGATCCCGACCAGCTGTAGGAAGTCGACGCGACCATGAATGGAGTCGATCCCAGCGACTTCCGTGTCAGGTGCGATCAAATAGCTAGTAAGCAACGTGTCACCGTCGGGTCGAAGTGGTCGACCCTGCCCATTGATGAACTCGAACGGCTCGAAGTACCGCTTCGCCATGTACGTGTAGCGGCCCAGATTGCTCAGCGAGTTGACCGCCCATCGACATTCATCCGGGCCGTCGGCCCTCACCTTCATGGTCATCTCGTAGCCCCAGCCACTGAACTCTTCGCCAAACGCATCCTCATCGACGTACAGCGAAGTCATACCGTATGTGAGTAGATGCTGATACCCGTGAGGACTCGGGAAGATGCTGTAGCCATCGATGAACTCGGGACCTCCGAAAATTGCCCGCGCATGAATGTCCGCACCGAGATGCGGCGGGATGACCCCCGGGTAAAGAGCAGAGAATGCCTCATCGATCGCGTCCCAGCCCGGGGCCCAGTCCGTCTCGGCCTTTGCACGTGCGAGGTACTCGTCCTTCGTCAGCATCGCGCAATCGTGCCAGCCATGGGCAGTCCGAGCCAAAGGTTCAGGTTCACCGTTCCCTAGTGCCCGTTGATCGGCGATGAGGCTCAGAGCGGGTCACTCACCTCTGCCGATCACAGGCCCTTCAGGCGCGGCACCAGATCGACGGCGGCGGTGGCCCAGGGAACCGGGTCGACGTACGGCGTGGGCATGAGCCCGACGAGGGTGATGCCGAGGGCGGCGTACTCCTCCATCGACTTCAGGAACGCGTCCGGGTCCTCGACCGCGGGGCCCTGGAAGAGCATCGTCTTCTCGATCGCGTCGTAGTCGGTGCCGAGGTCGTCGCAGTGGCCGCGCAGCACCTCGAGCTTGTGGCGGACGATCTCGACCGCCTCGGGCCCGGCAGCGCCGAAGAGGTTGGTGCCCTGCCCGTACTTGGCGACCAGGCGCAGCGTCTTCTTCTCGCCTCCCCCACCGATCAGGACCGGGACCCTGCCGTTGACCGGCTGCGGCAGCGAGATCGTCTCGGCGAGCTGGTAGTGCTTGCCCTCGTAGGCGCCGTCGTTGTCCGACCACATCTGACGGCAGATCTCGAGGGTCTCCTCCAGGCGCTCGAACCGCTCGGCGGTCGGCGGGTAGGGCACGCCGAGACCCTGGTGCTCACGCTCGTACCACGCCGCACCGATGCCCAGCAGCGCGCGGCCGCCGGAGAGCCGGTCCAGGGTGGTCACTGTCTTGGCGAGCAGCCCCGGGTGCCGATAGGTGACGCCGGTGACGAGCAGGCTGAGGCGTACGTTGTCGGTGATCCCTGCCAGGTAGCCCAGCGTGGTGTAGCCCTCGAGCATGGGCTCGAAGGGGCCGCCGGCCTGCTCCATCTGGAACCAGTGGTCCATGACGGTGAGCAGGTCGACGCCACCCTCGTCTGCGATGCGGGCTGTCTCGGTCAGCTTGTCGGCGAGCGTGGTCTCCCACTCGGGGTGGGTGAACGTGAAGTAGTGGAGTCCAAGATCCATACCTCAGACGCTATGGCTTCGAGCGCGCTCGAAGACAAGCCCCATTTCCATCGGTTCGCCCGGTCACGGACGCATGCGCCGCTCCTCACGCAGGTCGCGCCTGTCCAGCTTCGCGTCGTACGCAGCCAGCGGCTTCGCCTTCGTCGCGTCGGCCTCGACCGCGGCGGTCGCGACGCCGGCCCACTCCAGGATGCGGGCGGTGGCGAGCTCACGCTCGTCGGCGACCAGACCGGCCACGTTGGCACCGTGGTTCATGCCCGGGGCGGTGAAGACGTAGGAGTCGTTCGCGAAGATGCCCGGGCGGAAGCGCTCGGCGCCCCACGGGTCGGCCTCGCCGTAGACGAAGAGCATCTGGTGGGCGTGCCTGCGCACCCACGAGTCGACGTCACGCATCACGGACGGGTCGAACCGCATGTCGATGTCGCGCGGGACGAAGCTGCGCGGCGGCGCGTAGCCGTAGCGGATCAGCTCGTCCTCGATGTGCGGGAAGCCGATCGTCGGCGCGCCCAGCTCGGTGCCGGCCTGGTAGTAGTAGGGCGTGTAGGGGCTCAGGCCCTGGTCGGTGTAGAAGCCGAAACCCGAGTAGTAGTCGATCGAGTCCCAGATCGCCTGGTCCGTGGCGGTCGCCGCGTCGGCGGGGATGTTCGCGCACTGGTTGGTGCCGGCGTACTGCCAGAACGCCCAGACGTAGTCGAGCACGACCATCTCGTACGCAGCGTCCAGGCTGCCCACGGTGTCGAAGGTGTAGCCCTCGGCGGCGGCCAGGTCGGCGTACTTCGCCTTCAGCGCCTCACGGCGGACGAGCGCCTCGCGCTGGACGCCGTTGAGCCGGTCGCGGCAGTCCTCCGTGCCGACGGTGGCGAAGAACTCGTCGTAGGCGGAGTCCTCACTGTTGACCACGTCGTTCGGTGCGACGTAGGCGACGATGCCGTCCATGTCGCGGGGGTAGAACCGCTCGAAGTAGGTCGCGGTCATGCCGCCCTTGGAGCCGCCCGTGGCGAGCCAGTTCGCGGAGTAGATCGGCTTCAGCGCCTTGAAGATGGCGTGCTGGTCGCTGGCCGCTTGCCAGATGTCCAGATCGTCCCAGTCGGCCGGGTCGGGGCGCGACGGGGTGAAGAAGCGGTATTCCATCGAGACCTGGTTGCCGTCCACGATCCTGGTCGGCTCGCTGCGGCCGGGGTTGGTCGAGACGTTGTAGCCGCTGGTGTGGAACACGGTCGGGCGGGCGGTGTCCTTGTGGAGCACCGTGAAGCGCTGCTGGAAGGTGTCGCCGTCGGGCCGCCGGTGGTCGACCGGCTGGGTGAAGCTCAGGACGAAGTAGCGGTAGCCGGTGACCGGCTTCTCCTGGATGAGGCTGACGCCCTCGATGGCGAGAAGGCGGTCGAGAATGTCCTCCTCGGCGGCGTTCGCGGGGTTGGCGGGTGTGACGAGGAGCAGGGATACCAGCCCCATCGCCACCAGAATCCGGCCGATCAATGCACGCATGTGGGGTCTCCTTCGGTGCGGGGTGCTCGGCAACCTAGCCGACCCGCGCGGGACGCACCTCCGAATTAGGGACCCGGGAAGGAAGTCGCGTCCGGTTGCCTTCTAGAAAGCAACGACCATCTGGGCAACGCCCGACGAGGAGGCGCTTTCACCATGACGTTCGACCCGCACGAGCTGCTCGCCACGACCCGCCACGGAATCCTTGCCACGATCAAGGCGAACGGGTTCCCGCAGCTCTCGCCGGTGTGGCAGTACTACGACCGTGAGCGCGGCGAGATCCTCATCTCGACCCGCGAGGGGCTGGTGAAGACGAAGAACCTCCGCCGCGACCCGCGGGCGGCGATCGAGGTCGACGGTCCGGGCGGGCGATCCTGGGCGACGGCCGAGGGCACCGTCACGCTGACCGGCCCGGGCACCGCACCCGATGGACCGGAGGTCGACGCGCTCGTCGACTACTACCGTCGGGTTGCCGGCGAGCACCCCGACTGGGACGAGTATCGCGA
Source organism: Nocardioides sp. NPDC057767 (assembly GCF_042798275.1). NCBI lineage: Bacteria > Bacillati > Actinomycetota > Actinomycetes > Propionibacteriales > Nocardioidaceae > Nocardioides > Nocardioides sp. NPDC057767. The sequence continues at coordinate 40,118 of NZ_JBHVKJ010000043.1, forward strand.
GGTGATGGTCAAGGACCGCCGCGTGCTCGTCACCATCGCGGTCACGAAGGTGTACGGCGCCGACCTGGGCTGAATCCGCCTGAGGCCGGCCGAGCGCTCCTCGCTCGGCCGGTCGATTCTGGACGGATCCGCGAGCGCTACCTACGCGGGTTGAACAACGTGCCGAACCCGGACGAGCCGAGCCCGCACAGCATGATGACGGCCCCAACGATGACGTTGGAGGCGATCATCCCCCCGGTTGTGTCGACGCCGTTCATGAGCCACGGCGAGACGATCGCCCATGCCCCCATGAGCGGAACGGTCCAGGCCAGACCGTGTGTGCGGCCGAACGCCGACGCGAACCCGAGCGCCAGCAGTGCCACCGTCAGACCGATGATCAGGTTGCTGATCATCAGCGGAGATGCCGTGGTGTTGAAGCCCACGATCCACGGCGATACGGCCAGATAGAGGCCGGCCAGCATCGTGACACCATCGACCACCTGAGCGGTGGCGGAGGATCCGGTCAGATCGAACCGGTCCCGAAGTGCCGCGATGTCTGGGTGTTCCTGAATGGACAGGTTTTCAGACGACATTTTGATTCACCTCCTCAGCCCAATGCCAGAGGAAACACTGTGTCCTGCCCTGATTCTAGGTCCGCGACAGCGCGTTCAAACCACCCATCTCGGTGGCATTCGAGAGCAAAAGGTCCTATCGATCCGGTGCCCGTGGACCTGCGCCAGACGCGTGATCTCGGGGTGCCGGGCTTGAATGAGGCCGATCGGTGAGGAATGGTGGAGCGGGTACTCCGAACCCAACCACGGAAGATCTCGACATGCTTCAGCTGACCGAGAACGCCACCACGATCGTCCGCTCGATCTCCGAGCAGTCCCAGGGCGCTGGCCTCCGGCTCGCCTCCAACGCAGAACCGGACGGTGCTTTGAGCGCCGCACTGGTCCCTGCGGCCGAGGCCGAGGACCAGGTCATCGAGCAGGAGGGCGCGCGGGTCTTCCTCGACCAGGGCGCCGCCGCCGAGCTCGACGACAAGGTCCTCGACGCCGGGATGGATGCCTCCGGCAACGTACAGTTCGGGATCTCTCAGCAGGGCTGATCCCGACCCCGGACACGCCGGGGCGCGCCGCACTCGCGGCGTGCCCCGGCGTGTCCCTTTGTGTGCCTGCGCACGGCTCGCCACGCGCGTAGTGTCGGCAGACATGAGCACCGCTGGCGTACCTGCCTGGTTCCACCTCTTCCTCGACGTCCCGCGTCCGGGGTGGGCGGAGGCGGTCGAGTTCTGGTCGGCCGCGACCGGCTGGGCGGTCTCGCCGCCCAGGGGCGAGGACGAGCAGTTCGTGACCCTGGTGCCGCAGGCAGGCGACGCCTGGCTGAAGCTGCAGGCTCTCGACGAGAGCGAGCCACGGATCCATGTCGACCTCGATTCGGCCGATCGCGAGGCCGCCGTCGAGCGGTCGACGACGCTCGGAGCGCACCCGGCCTGGACGTACGACGGGGTGCCGGTCATGCGCTCCCCCGGTGGACTGCTCTTCTGCCACACCCTCGGCGATGGGACCGACCAGCGGTTCGCGCGCTCGGAGCCGGAGCGGGTGGTCGACCAGATCTGCATCGACATCCCCCGGTCCCGCTGGGACGAAGAGGTCGCCTTCTGGGCCGGGATCACCGGGCGGACTCCGGAGCAGACCAAGTCCCCCGAGTTCGTACGCCTCGTCGACCCCGACGCCCACGGCGGACTCCGGATCCTGCTGCAGCTGCTCGAGGACGAGAACGGCGACGTCCGGGCACATCCCGACCTGGCGGTCGCCCACCGTGCCTCGGAGACCTGCCGTCATGAGGCGCTCGGCGCCGAGACGGTCGGCGTCTTCGAGTGGTGGACCGTCATGCGGGCTCCGTACGGGCAGGTCTACTGCCTCACCGATCGCGACCCGCTGACCGGCAAGGTGTCCTAGCCTGGAGGTATGCGGCTCGCATCCTTCAATGTCGAGAACCTCTTCGCCCGGCCGAAGGCGATGGACACCGATGAGGCCGATGCGAAGACGCGGCGCACGATCCTGGCCGCCCACGCCCGGGTCTCGACTCTTCTCGCCCAACCCAGCTACGAGGGGGATGAGCAGGAGATCCTGGAGAACCTCGAGAAGGTCGGACTGTTGAGGAGCGACGAGGCCCGGTTCGCACGGCTGCGGAAGCTGCGCGGCGCGCTGCTGAAGCGACCACGGTCGGGCGACGTGCAGCTGGTCGCAAAGGGACGCAACGACTGGGTCGGGTTCGTCGAGCTCAAGACCACCGCCGTCGACGAGGTCGCCACGGAGAACATCGCGCGCGTCTTCGCCGAGCTGCGGGCCGAGGTCGCGGTGGTCGTCGAGGCCGACGACCGGCCGGGCCTGCACATGTTCTCCCAGACCCTCCTGCCGGAGGTCGGTGCCGAGGCGTACGAGCAGGTGATGGTCCTGGAGGGCAACGACGAGCGCGGCATCGATGTCGGCGTGATGGTCGGCGACGGCTACCGCCTCGTGCAGATGCGCACCCACATCTTCGACCGCGACGACGAGGGCGTGATCTTCTCGCGGGACTGCTGCGAGTACCACCTCGACGCTCCCAGCGGCGTGCGGATCGTCGTGCTGGCCAACCACTTCAAGTCCAAGGGCTACTCGGAGAAGGGCGATCCGCAGGGCGCCAAGCGCCGCGGCCGGCAGGCGGCGCGGGTCGCGGAGATCTACCGCGGGCTGCTCGAGGAGGGCATCGAGCACATCTGCGTCGCCGGCGACCTCAACGACTCCCCCACCAGCGAGTCGCTCTCGCCTCTCCTCTCGGTGGACGGGCTCGTCGACGCCAGCGAGCACGAGCACTGGGACTGGAACCACCGGCGCGGAACGTACGGTTCCGGCAACGAGGACGACAAGATCGACTACCTGCTCCTCTCCCCCGCGCTTCGTGCGAAGCAGACCGGCGGCGGCGTCTTCCGCAAGGGCGTCTGGCACGGCCCGCGCACCAAGGACCCGTGGGACCTCTTCCCGACCCTGACCGCGGAGCAGCACGCGGCCTCCGACCACGCCTGTCTCTACGCCGACTTCACCGACCTGTGACCTGAAAGCCTCCCGTAGGCCGTTGGGATCTGCGTCAAATAGGGGCCATGTGCCTCGGACCCGGACATCAGCACGGACATCAGCACCAGCCCCTGAGGGCGATGAACGGGCCGCTCACCCGGCGTACGGCCCTGGGGGCCGCGGGAGCCGGGCTGCTGCTGGCGTCGATGTCGTCGGCGTTCACCGGGGCGGCAGCCTCGGCGACCGCTCGGCCCGGCGTGGGTGCGAGCCGGATGTCGCGGCTCTCGCACGGGACCACGCTGGTCCATGCCGACCTGCACAACCACACCCTGATGTCGGACGGCTCCGGCGACCCGGACCTCGCCTTCGACTCGATGCGGAGCGCCGGGCTGGACGTCGCGGCGCTCACCGACCACGCCACCGTCTCCGACAACATCCTCGGCGACGCGCTCGCAGGACTGCTGCCGCCGGCGTACAAGCAGCTCGGTGGGATCACCCGCTCCGACTGGGCCCGCACGCGCGAGCTGGCCGATGCGGCCAACGCCGACGGCACCTTCACCGCGATCCGCGGCTTCGAGTGGTCCGAGCCGTTGTTGGGTCATATCAACGTGTGGGGAAGCGAGCACTTCACCGACATCGTCGATGTCGGTGCGATGCGGCCGTTCTTCGACTGGCTGATGCGCTCGCCGTCGACGCCGCTGATCGATGGCGGATCGGACGGCATCGCGGGGTTCAACCATCCCGGGCGCGAGCCGTTCCGGTTCCAGGAGTTCCGCTTCGACGCGCGGGCGCGGGAGCGGATGGTGTCCCTGGAGATGTTCAACCGCGGTGACGACTACCTCTTCGAGGGCTTTGCCGACGGCAAGACCTCTCCCCTGTGCCAGTGCCTCAACGCCGGCTGGCGCACCGGGATCAGCGGCGTCACCGACGAGCACGGCACCGACTGGGGCCATCCGGAGGGCAAGGGGCGCACCGGGCTGTGGGTGGCCTCCCACGATCGCGCCGGCGTCTTCGAGGCCATGCGGGCGCGGCGGTTCTTCGCCACTCGCACCTCGGGGCTCCGCATCGACGCCGTGGCCACGCTGGACGGCGTCGAGCACCGGATGGGCTCGGTGATCCCCGGCCGCGGCGGCGACATGCGGTTCACCCTCGACCTGGCTCGCGACGAGGAGTGGATCGGGCGGGAGCTCCACCTGCAGGTGCTGCGGCCCGGACCGTCGGTGCCGGTGGTCACGGACGTCGTGGCGTTCCGGGTCGGCGAGCCCGTCTCGGTGATCGTGCCGGTCTCCTACGACGACGGCGACTGGGTGCTGCTGCGCGTCAGCGATCCGTCCCAGGCCAACGCGACGCCCGGGCCGGAGGGGCATCCGTGCAACGACCTCGGTATCGCCTACACCAGCCCGTGGTGGCTGCAACCCTGAGCTGTGTTTCCTGAGAAGGCGCCCTCCAGTCTGAAGATGCGCTGAAGTCGGGCCTCGGAGCAGTGGTCACGGGCCCGGACTGTGGCACGCTGGCCGCGTGAACGAGGTTGGGTACGTCGTCGGGCTGGTCGCGGTCTCCGTGGCCGTGCTGGCGCTCGGGGTGTGGTTCGTGCGGCGTGAGATCAGAGACGAGGTCTCGCCGGCGCCATTGCTGTGGACCGGCTACGCCGTCGTGGCGGCGTTCGTCGTCTTCGGCGTCCTGCGCACCTCGTGGGTGGTGCTCTCATGAGGGCCCGGGCAGATCTGCTGGGCTGGATCGGCCTCGCCGGCCGCCTCTACCTCGGCTTCGTGTTCCTCGCCGCCGGGCTCGCCAAGCTGCCCGAGCCGGGGGTCACCGAGCAGGCGGTGCGTGGCTACCAGCTGCTGCCGTGGCAGCTGGCCCCTGCGTACGCCATCGCGATGCCGATCGCCGAGATCGTCCTCGGCGTGCTGCTCATCCTCGGCCTGTTCACCCGGACGGCGGCGGTGGCGACGGCGCTCGGCCTGTGCTCGTTCATCCTCGGGATCACCTCCGCCTGGGCGCGCGGGCTCAACATCGACTGCGGCTGCTTCGGCGGTGGTGGCGCCTCGGCGGACCCCACCTATCTCGCCGACACCTTCCGCGACCTGGGGTGGCTCGCGATCGCGGTCTATCTGATCCTGGTACGCCGCACCAAGCTCGCTCTCGACGACCTACTGTTCCGACGCGACACCCCGACGGTCGAGGACTACAGCGAGAGCTCGAAGAAGGCCGAGTTGGGGTCGAGCACGTAGCTGCCGAAGGGCGGGCGCTCGGTGAAGCCGTTGCCCGCGTAGAGGCGCCGGGCGGGCTCGTAGAAGCCTTCGGTCCCGGTCTCCAGGAGCACCCGGCGAGCGCCCTGTGACCGGGCCTGCTCGACGAGGTGGCGCAGCATCGCGGTCGCGATGCCACGGCCACGGGCGGCGGCCGTGGTGCGCATCGACTTGAGCTCGTAGTCGCCCTCGCCCAGCGACTTCAGCGCGCCGCAGCCGACGAGCTCGGTGCCCTCCCAGGCCGACCAGAACGCGATCTCGGGCACCTTCAGCGCCTCGAGGTCGAGCGCGTGCACCGACTCGGCCGGCGTCACCGCGTACATGTCCTCCAGATGCTCCTCGAGGATCCGGATCACCTCGGGCCGGGTCAGGTCGTCGAGCTCGAAACGCAGTGAGAGCAGTGGCACGGCTGGAGGCTATCCGGGCCCTTCCCTGTCGTGGCTTCTCGGGGTGCGACGAGGCTGGTGCAGTATCGCGGCCGGCAACCATCCTGTGCGATAGTGCGCGGCTCCGATGCTGGCGACGCCTGTCGACGGCATCGCCATGCAGGGTCGGTCGAGGGAGGATTCGGACGGCTCCCCTAGCATCTGGGCATGCTGACTCGTATGCTCCCGGCCGCTGCCGCCGCCGCCCTGCTCCTGACGCTCTCCGCCTGTGGCTCCTCCGAAGACTCGGGCGACGCCCAGGAGAGCAAGGGCCCGAGGTCGAGCGAGTCGAGCGACTGGAAGTCGGTCGTGAAGGCCGGCTCCACCAGCTGTGACTACGCCGCGGACCCGATGGGCGCCTCGAAGGAGGTGGACGCGCCGAACGAGACCGCGCAGTACACCGGCAAGGTCGCCGCCACCATCAACACCTCCGTCGGCCCGCTCGCGGTCACCCTCGACGCCGACAAGGCGCCCTGCACCGTCAACTCGTTCCTCTCGCTGGCCTCGCAGGACTACTACGACGGCACCAGCTGCCACCGTCTCGGCAACAACCCCGGCTTCGCGCTGCTGCAGTGCGGCGACCCGACCGGCCAGGGCACCGGCGGCCCGGGCTACACCATCCCCGACGAGTTCAAGGACAGCGACACCTTCCCCGCCGGCACGCTCGCCATGGCCAACACCGGCCAGCCCAACTCCGGCGGCAGCCAGTTCTTCATGGTCTTCGGCGACACCCAGCTCCCGCCCGCCTACACCGTCTTCGGCACCCTGGACGAGGCCGGCATCAAGACGCTCCAGGAGGTCGGCGAGGCCGGTGTGGCCGAGGCCGGCGCCGACGGCACCGGTGCCCCCAAGACGCCCGTCGAGTTCGAGACGATCACCGTCGGCTGATCACCCTTCGCCGAATCCGCACTTCTGGCGTGCCGGATCGGTGGTTGTGGGCGGCGAAACAACAGTTTCGTCGCCCACAACTGCATTCTCGGCCCGCCATTTCTGCGGATTCGGCGGGGTCAGGCGCGGCGGCGGGGTGGGTCGCGGCGCAGGACCTTGGGGAGGTACGCAGCGCCGGGGCTCTGGGCCGCAGCGGCGTCGCCGGGGTTGGAGATGCGGCAGCGCTGGAGCGAGAGGCAGCCGCAGCCGATGCAGGAGTCGAGGTTGTCGCGCAGACGTTCCAGGGCGTGGATCTGCTCCTCGAGGCGGCGGCGCCAGTGCTTCGACATCCGGGCCCAGTCGGCCTTGGTGGGCGTACGGTCCCCCGGCAGGCAGTCCAGCTCCGCCTTGATCTCGTCGAGCGAGAGCCCCACGTTCGCGGCCGCCCGGATGAAGGCGAGGCGGCGCAGGACGCTGCGCTCGAACGTGCGCTGTCCCCCGGCCGAGCGCTCGGCCTGGATCAGACCCTGGCTCTCGTAGTAACGGACCGCGGAGGCCGCGTAGCCGCTGCGCCGGGTCACCTCGCCCATCGTGAGCAGGTCGTGGGTGTTCATGTCACTCTTTTCTGTCACAGGCCTTGATCTCAAGTTCACTTTAGGTTGAATGCTAGCCAGCATGAACAGATCACACAACGAAGTAGCCGTCGTCACCGGCGGCTCCGCCGGGCTGGGTCTCGCTCTCGCCACGGCACTCCTCGACAAGGGCTGGAACGTCGTCACCGACGCTCGTGACGCCGACCGTCTCCACACCTCTCTCCCGGACAGCGACCGGGTGACCACCCTGGTCGGCGACGTACGCGACCAGGACCATCAGGACGCGATCGCCGCCGCCGTCGCCCGCCACGGGCGTCTCGACCTGCTCGTGCACAACGCCAGCGAGCTCGGCCCGATGCTTCCCCTGGCCGAGGTCCCCGAGAGTCTCTTCTCCAGCGTGCTCGAGACGAACCTGGTGGCCCCGCTCGCGCTCACCCAGCGACTCCTCCCCTACCTGATCGCCTCGCGCGGCACCCTCGTCGGCATCTCCAGCGACGCGGCGGTCGAGCACTACCCGACCTGGGGAACGTACGCAGCGAGCAAGGCCGCCCTCGACCACCTCGTCCTCACCCTCGGTGACGAGAACGGCATCCGTGCGTACGCCGTCGACCCCGGCGACATGCGCACCGCGATGCACCAGGCCGCCTTCCCCGGCGAGGACATCTCCGACCGGCCGCTCCCGGAATCGGTCGTTCCGCACCTGCTCGCACTGCTCGCGGGCACTCAGCCGTCCGGGCGCTACCGCGCCACCGACCTCGCACCGATCGGAGCAACCCGATGACCATGCTCGCCGAACGACCGACCACCACGTTCCCCTTCCCCGACGACACCACCGCCCCTGCACCCGCGGAGTGGCGCGGCCTCGAACGCGACGGCGTGCGCCTGCTCGTGGCGACGCCGGGCGGCGTACGACATGCCCGGTTCCGCAACCTTGCCGACCACCTCTCCCCCGGTGACCTGGTCGTGGTCAACGACTCGGTCACCGAGGCGCGTCAGCTCGACGCCGACCTGATCGGGCGTGGCCGGGTCGTGCTCCACCTCGCCCAGCGACTCGACACCGGCTGGGCCGTGGAGATCCGCTCCGCTCCCGATGCTGCACGATCCGTGCTCGACGCGGCCGAGGGCGACGTGGTCGTGACCGCCGGCCTGCGGGTCACGCTGATCGAGCCCTATCCCGACGGCCGCCCGTCCTCCCCCACCGGGGAGGGCAACCGACTGTGGCGTGCCGAGGTCACCGGCGACGTGGCCGCCGAGCTCGAGCGGTCCGGCCGCCCGATCGCGTACGGCTATCTGGACCGCCGCTACCCGATCGATGCCTACCAGACGGTCTTCGGGCACCGTCCCGGGAGCGCCGAGATGCCCTCGGCCGCCCGTCCGTTCACCCACCCGCTGGTCACCGAGCTGGTCACCCGCGGCATCCAGATCGCCCCGATCACGCTGCACACCGGGGTCTCCTCGCAGGAGGCCGGCGAGGCCCCCGGCGCGGAGTGGTTCGAGGTCCCCGAGACCACGGCCCGGCTGGTCGAGCAGACCAGGTACGCCGGTGGCCGCATCGTCGCTGCCGGCACCACCGTCACCCGGGCCCTGGAGTCGGCGGTCGTCCCGGCGACCGGTGCGGTGCAGGCGGCGAGCGGCTGGACGGATCGCGTGATCACACCGGCCAACCCGCCGTACGTCGTCAACGGGCTCATCACCGGCTGGCACGACCCGCAGGCCAGCCACCTCCTGCTCGTCGAGGCGGTCGCCGGTCCCGAGCTCACCCAGAGGGCCTACAACGCCGCGGTCGCCGAGGGCTACCTGTGGCACGAGTTCGGCGACTCGGGGTTGCTGCTGCCGTGAGGTCTGTCGGGGTAGTCCGGGAGCGAACTGCCTATTACTCGCCGGTAAATGGGCAGTTCGCTCCCGGAC